>NZ_JBIMEN010000017.1:0-38806 GCF_043673995.1 Corynebacterium sp. L4757
GGGCCCGACCCCCGGGAAGTGGACACGGAGGATTTAATCAAGAAGCAGATCTTAGGATAGCAGGACAGCGCTCCTCAAACACCACAGGAGCCAGATATTTACACCAGGAATGTCGGCGCACCGTGTTGTAACGGGTACACCAGCGGAAAACATCCCGCCGGCAGATCAACTGGTTGGCAAAGGTCTTGGAATCTTGAAGGACTTCCCTCTTCAGGGCCGCGTTGAACGACTCCGCCAAAGCGTTGTCCGCACTGGTCCCAATTGATCCCATCGACTGCCTGATCCCCAACTGGGTGCAGGTGTCCTGGAACGCATTCGATGTGTACACACTGCCGTGGTCCGAGTGGAAAATTGCTTCCTTCATGCTCCCTCGCTGGCCTTTGGCCATCACCAGCGCATCCTGCACCAGTGATGTGCGCATGTGATCGGCGATCGCGAAGCCAACCAGCCGGCGGGAATAGCAATCAATGACCGTAGCCAAGTACATATTCGACCCATCTGCAATCGGCAGATAGGTAATGTCACCGACGTAGACCTGGTTCGGCTTGTCGGCAGTGAATTTACGGCCGACAAGGTCAGGGAACACTGGTTTCTTCTGATCTGACACGGTGGTGGTGACCTTGCGTTTCTTGGTGTAGCCAAACAGTTTGAGTTCACGCATGATCCGCGCAACCCGCTTGTGATTCACGGGCTCATGACCCGGCTGGTCTTTAAGTTCAGCCGTAATCCGCTTGGCCCCGTAGCAACCATTTTCGGCAGTGAATACAGTCTTGACCCGTGCACCGAGGATGGCGTCGGATATGAGTCGTTTCCTCCGGGCTGAGCTGCTGTTTTTCCATTTGTAATAGGAGGACCTGCTGAGTTTCAACACGTCACATAACCGCTTAACCGAATGGTTCTTCTGGGCGTCGTCAACGAACTGGAAGCGGATCACCAGTTCGTCTCTTCCGCGAAATATTTAGCAGCCTTTCGCAGGATATCGCGCTCTTCGCGTAAGCGGCTGACTTCCCGTTCCAGCTGGCGGATCCGCTCAGCCTCGGTCACCGACATCGACGAGGGCGACTCTGCGGTGCGGGTTTTGGTACGCGCACCTGTCCCGTACTTTTTCAACCAGTTATGCAGGGTGGCACGGTTGATTCCGAGGTCCACGGCGATGGTCTTGAGCGAGGCACCTGGGGAGTTCTCGTAGAGCGCAACAGCGTCGCGCTTGAACTCCTCTGTGTAGGTCTTGCGTGGCATGGTGGCAGATTACCTTTCCCAGCATGATGCTGGTTTCAAGGTGTCCACCAAACGGGGGTCAGGTCCAGCGTAGGTTAGCAATTTAAACATCATAACTAACATTTGTCACTCTAGTAACAGATACACGCCTAGGGAAACACCTGGCGCCCCGTAAACGATATCTACGTTGAGGCACTAGACTTTTAATTTTCAAGTACAAGGATTTCATCGCTGCTATGGCACTAAACGTTTCACAACTGTTTACCCCCAAGGGGATCCAGGACATCATCTTCCAAGCCAAAGGTGTGGCTTCTTTAGTGCCAGCATTGGTCAATTCCGGCATTATTGGCGCGCATGGCCTCAAAGCTACAGCAGTTCTACCAGCAAATTTGGCTCGCTATCGCCTCACCACAGCGCGCGAATTGGAGCAAGGCTATGCCACCTGCCCAGAGCGCATTGCGCTTATCGATGACACCGGGGCCATTTCCTACCGCCAGCTCCGTAATAATGCACGCACGCTGGCAAAGTACTTGATTTCGCTCAACCTAGATGAAATCCGGTTGGGCATCATGGCACGTAATGGCCGTGGCATCGTCACCCCCATGGCCGCCAAGGGCTATGCCGGTGCATCGATTTACTTGCTCAACGTCAGCTCTTCGAAGGAACAGCTCGCGGGCTCCATCGAGGAATGCGGCATCAACGTGCTGATCATCGATGATGAATTCGCTGACCGCATGCCCACCGATATTCTCGCTGATATCCCGGTCATCATTGGTTTTGATACCGCATCAGAAGGCACCGGCACGGAACCTTATGAGGTCATCGAACACGATTACCCATTGATGAAAGATATCGTCGCGCACCCGGAATTAGTCGCTGATATCAAGCTGCCCACATTCCCCCGCCACGGGATGATCGTGTTGATGTCTTCGGGTACCACCGGTATCCCAAAGGGAATTATGCGCAATGAACCGGTCTTCCCCGTGGTCGTGGCAACGCTCATGGGTACGATCCCGTGGCGCGCTGACCAGCGTGTTCAAATCACTGCATCCATGTTCCACACCTGGGGTTGGGCTGCAATCAATCTCGGCCTGGGCGCACGCAATACCGTTGTCACTCACCGAATCTTTGATGCAGAGCAGGTGCTCGATGATATTGAACGCTACCAGCTCGACGGCATGATCTCTTCCCCGGTCTTCTACAAGCAGATGATTCAAGCGGACCCGGATAAGAACGTTGATACCTCAACGTTGAAGTTCATCGCATCGGCCGGCAACGCTGTCTCCCCACAGCTGGTCAAGGATGTTCACGACCGCTTTGGACCAATCCTGTGCAATGCCTATGGCTCCACGGAACTCGCTTTGGCATCGGCCGCGACAGCTGAGCAGGTTGCGGCGGACCCAACCACGGCCGGCAAGATTGCTTCGGGCACCAAGCTGCGGATCATGGGCAAGGATGGCCGTGAGAAGCCACGTGGTGAAATTGGTGAGATTTTCCTTTTCAATGAAACCGCACTGATTGGATACACCAACCCCAATAAGGAACTGAGAAAGAACGAGGGTCTGGTATCTATCGGCGATTTAGGCTTCATCGACGAAGACAACCACCTACACGTGGTTGGACGTGCCGATGACATGATCATTGTCGGTGGCGAAAACGTCCACCCACAGTCCGTCATCGAGGTCCTGGAAGAAATGCCCGGTGTCAAAGACGTCCATGCTCAAGGCGTGGAGGATGATGAGACCTTCGCCCGCGTCGCCGTCTGGGTAGTGCGCAGCAAGGATGAAAACGGTGCATCGCTTACCGATGACACCATTCGCGACTTTGTCCGCGACAACCTCGCAGACCACTCCGTTCCCCGCGATGTTCACTTCCGCGATGAGCTCCCCCGCAACCCCACCGGCAAGGTTGTCCCCCGTATGCTTTAAATCCTTGCGAAGGCTCGGCCGCCCTCTTCCTACTTACCTAGGAAGAGGGCGGCTTTGTGTATATTCATTGACCTGCTACTTTCAGGGATGCACACAATCGACGTGAATACCGATCCTATTACCCAGCATCTGCGCTCTCAGAATTCCCCTACCAATCGTTCCTTAAATTGTCTCTACAAAATGTGGTGTAGGATCGAGCACAGTCTTGCACAACTCAATTCAAGATCTGTATTGTTAGCTTTAGTGGCGGCGTTGAAACACACGTACCGCACTAATTCCGGCGGCTAGGTCTTTTCCTAGCCGCTGAGTCATTTCCAAGGAATCTTATGCTTATCGCATACCTCGATGAATTCGGTCATCAAGGCCCGTACATTAGCCACGCGCATAAGAAATACAAGACCCATCCAGTTTTCGGCTATGGCGGATATATCCTCCCTGCAGATAGTGTTCGTAGACTTGGCGGATACTTTGAGCACATAAAGGAATCGCTGCTAGCCTATGAAATCAAGCAATCCGGCATACACCCACGAAGGTGGGAGAAAAAGGGCTCCGCCCTCCTCACAACGAAAAACTATCGGCTTTACGGCGCTGAATTCCAACCGGCACTGCGGAGGATATTCTCCAAACTTGAGAAGCTAGAGGGCCAGTTATTTTTCTTTGGACAGGAAAAGCCCCTCGGACCGGTAAATATCACAAAAGAAACATCACAGGACCGTGAAGAGCACTGTCTAATTCAAGCTATTACAAGACTCGGAACATACGCTTCTGGAAAGAATGAGAAGATCCTCGTCATCATGGACGCGACCGATACCGATAACCGAGAAAGAGCCGTCGCAACTCTCGGCCGTACTATTTACAGCCCTCAGAACCAAGACACCAAAAGTGTTATTGAAATTCCGATCCAAGCCGACAGCCACCTCTACGGCACCCTCCAATTAGCTGATTGGATCTGTGCAATTCTCGGTCGACTCACCGACTACCATTTTGCAGAAAGGTCCGAGTTTGATTGGGCAATCGATCTTGGCAGGGATACACTTCCGTCTGGAATCTTTACTAGGAACTCAATGATTTGGGGCAATGCCAAAGAGAAAAGTCGGTGTTTCCCCGACAAACTCTTTCGCACAAAGAAGTTTTGGGAACGCGAAGCCGAAAAGCGACAAAACGCGGAAAGAAAAGCGGATCGAAACAAGGCCATGAGAAAGCAGCTTTTAGACGCTGCCTCTCCAGAACTGCAAGAAAACCTAGCGAAGATCCGCAACTCGGACCAAAGTAACTGAGCACATCCCTCACACCAGCTACATATGTGAATCTCTTAGAGAGCTAACCCGGACTTGGTTGCTGCCCGAATGGGCCACACCATTTATCGTGAGCGTTTGCGGTGTGTGCTGAGTGTGTACCAGGAAATATTTAAGACCACTCCCTTAATTCAGAAAACGGTCTTGACCTGCTTTTTTATTTGAGCCGCTTGCGAGAATCGAACTCGCGACCTTCTCATTACGAGTGAGACGCTCTACCGACTGAGCTAAAGCGGCCTGCGCCGAATGCAGATTCAGCGCTCATAAAGGATAACCCAGCTGATATCCAGGCGTGAAATCAGGTAGCCAATCAGCGGGTTTTGCAGGCCAAGCGCAGGCGACCGATGAGGCCATCGAAGGCAATTTGCTGCGTAACGTTATGGCTCATCTGCTCGCGGCAGCGAGTAATGGCGTTCTGGCAGGCAAGCAGGCCTTCCTCAGATACACGGGAAGCAAGCTCATCGGCCAGGCCCTCGAAATCGGGGTGCGTTAATTCCACCTCGGCGCCGACTTTCCGCATGAGCGCATCGCGGTAGATTCCCGCCAAATCAATCAAGACCAGATCGAGGTAGTCACGTTGCCGGCGAGTCTGGCGCAGCTTGTGCTGGTCTTCCAAGCGCTTGACCGCGGCACGCAAGTCGCGGTTTTCTTTACCGGTCCCCTTGCCTTTCGCACCGCCGCCATAGGCCACCTCCAGGTTGGAGATCTCCTTCGCTTCGCCCTCTGCACCATCGGTTTTCGCTTCATCATTAACCAGCTTGATGAGCGCCTGCGCGGACTGAAAAGCCTGGGAGCCATGGAAGACATCCTCCGCGAGGTTAATCGCCATCGCGCGACGTTTCTGCGCATCCGGATTGGTGACCAGTCGGCGCGCACGCCCTACGTGGCGGAGGGAAGTGAGGGCGGCGAGGTGGGCATCGGCAGGCGATGCCCCTTCCGATACCAATTGATTGACAATGTAATCCACCGAGGGCGATGGAATGTACAGATGGCGGCACCGTGAGCGCAGGGTCTGCGAGAAATCCTGCGGATCAGCCGATGGCGCACACATAATGATGACGGTCTGCGCTGAAGGCTCCTCCACCGTCTTCAACAGCGCATTGGACGCACCCGGGGTCATACGGTCAGCATTATCGAAGATGATGACTCGGTACTTCGCGTGCGTGGGCAGCGCGATTGCGTCCTTAATAATGCCGCGAACCTCATCAACCTTGATGGTCAGCGCCTGAGGCGCCCAAAATTTCAAGTCCGTATGCGACTGCGACTCCAACACTGAACGACAGGCCTCACACGTGCCACAGCCCAACTCCGCCTCGGGCCCATTGGTGTCCGGATTGGTGCACATGAGTGCGGCAGCAAAAGCCAAGGCCGCATTCGAACGGCCCGAACCGGGTGGGCCGGTAAAGAGCCACGAATGGCTCATCGCCCGCGGGTCCGCCCCCGGCAAACCACGTGCGGCGCGGGCAGCCTGCATGATGGTTTCCTGCACACTGGGCCTGTCCGCTAAACGCTGTGCCACTGAAATCTCATTCACCCCAACTATCCTACTTTCTTCATTTCACGGCACCGAAGACACTAGGTAGGAAGCAGGTAAAAGCCGAAGTTCGTCACTCAATAGTTAACGTGTGAATCTTCACCCACCTTTTCATGATCAACGTTAGGCAATAGCGATAGAGTAGACAGTTATGAGCAGAATCATGCGTGGTATTTCTTGGTTGCTGGGCACTTCGTGGCCCACCTATGCCGCGTTCGTGCTCGGAACCAATATTGTGGGCGCGATCGCGATTATGACGTTCGTCGTCTTCTTCCTGCCCATGCCCGATATCCACGAGTTCACCCGGGACTTCGATAACCTCTTCGTGCTCGGTGCCGCATATGTAATTTTCGCGGTCATCGTCGGTATGGCAGCAACGGTTCTGCTGTTTAGACCTGTCTGGGATTGGCAACGCAACCCAGATGAGCATGATCCAAATATGGTGCGCAACCTGGTCATGCGTATTCCTATCTACCAAGCAGCGGTCGCCGGATTAATCTGGATCATCGGCATCATCATCGCTGTTATCACCACAGCCGCCTATTCAGGACAGCTCGCATTGGTTGTTGGCGTCTCTACCCTGCTTGCAGGCATGACGGTGGTTCTCCTTACTTATCTGCAAGCTGAACGCATGGTGCGCCCAGTAGCAGCTTCTGCGCTGGCACGACGCTTTGAGGATTCCACGCTAGAACCTCCCATCAAACAGCGGCTCTACCTATCCTGGTTCATGTCTTCCGCGGTGCCACTGTTCGGCATTATTCTGGTATTTCTTGCGCAGCGCGCCGGCATCTTTACCAGCGATTCCAATGACATCCTTCCTGCGGTTATCGCCCTTACTCTGACTGCATTGGGTACGGGTGCTTTAGCCACGGCGTATTCCACCATGAGCGTGGTGGATCCGATCTATGAGCTCCAAGACGCCATCAACCGCGTGCGCCGCGGTGAGCGCCACGTTGAGGTGGACATCTACGATGGCTCCGAGCTTGGCGTGCTGCAGGCGGGCTTTAATGAAATGATGCGCGGTCTGCATGAGCGCCAGCGCCTGCGTGATCTCTTCGGACGCTATGTTGGCGATGAAGTTGCACAACGCGCGCTCGATGAACGCCCCGAGCTCGGCGGCGAAGACCGTAAAGTCGCGGTGTTGTTCATTGACGTCATTGGTTCTACGACCTTCGCGGTCAACAACACCCCTGAGCGTGTTGTCGAGGAGCTCAATAACTTCTTTGAACGCGTAGTGGATGTGGTGCACCGCAATCGCGGCATCATCAATAAATTCCAAGGTGACGCAGCGCTAGCTATTTTCGGCGCGCCCTTGAACGTTTATGACTCCACGTCCATGGCGCTGCAAGCCGCGCGCGAGCTGCGACATGAGCTGCGCGATATGGAACTCCAAGCAGGCATTGGCGTGGCTGCTGGCCACGTGGTTGCCGGCCACATCGGCGGGCTGGATCGTTTTGAGTACACCGTCATTGGTGATGCGGTCAATGAAGCGGCACGCCTGACCGAGCTGGCAAAGGAAACCCCAGGCCGTGTGCTGACCAATGCATCGACGCTGAAGAGCGCCAATGAAACTGAGCAGGCCCGCTGGACCTTTATGAAGTCCATTGAATTGCGCGGGCGTCGCCGCATGACCCAGCTTGCCCGCCCCATCCGCGCGACGCTGGCCGACCGCGCTGAATTGTAGCTGTTATTCTTGGCCGCATGGCACAAGAAGACACCACCGCTGCGCAGCCGAGTACCACTGTCAAGGCCCGCATGGTCGTACCCGATGTCGCACGTGGTGTGGCTCTATTAGGCATTGCTATGGCGAATGTTCCCACCGCGTGGCTGAGCTTGGGCGCGGAGGACACGAGCTTCCTGGGAACCATCAATAATGGCCTGGATAAGTTCCTGGCATTGGTGACCACCATGTTCATTCACAACCGCGGTCTGCCACTATTTTCCACGCTGCTGGGCTTTGGTGTTGGTCTCATCGCAATGAGCCTGTGGCGCAAGCAGTTCCCCGCCAAACGTGCCCGCCGCATCCTGGTGCGACGCTACTTCTTCCTCGCGCTTTTTGGCATGCTCCATCTGATCTTCATTTTCTATGGCGACATCATGTTCTATTACGGACTGACCGGAATGATCATCGGATTGATGTTGACCGTGCGGGATAAGACTCTCAGCATTATTGCCTATGGCCTGATGGGGCTCATCACCGTCATGAGTATTGCTTTGTTAGTCTCAGCGCTCGTCGGCGGATGGGATCTAAGCTCTATGACCGAAACTGGCATGGGTTTCTTTGATACCACCAGCTTCGGTGGCCTGCTGTTGTTTAATATCACGACGTTCTTTTTGAACCTCGTCAGCTTCCCCGTGTATCTCTTTGGCTACCTGGCCATCATGCTCATTGGTTTCACGTGGGCACGCCGCGGCATGCTGGCCGATGTCCCCTCTCACCGCAAAGAGCTGTGGACCTGGGTGGTTATTGGCAGCATCTATATCTTGGCGATTGGCCTGCCCTGGGGTCTGGCAGAGATTGGTGTACTGCCCGTGGAAGTTGGCCCTGTCTTTGCCACGGTGAATCTAGCTATGGGCTCGATTACCGGCCCAGCCTTGCTGGCATTCTTCGCGCTAGTGCTGCAACCATTCCAGGCCGCGGTAAACCGGGACGAGAAAACCCCTACTTGGCTGCAGGTGCCCATGGCGCTGGGCAAGCGCTCCATGAGTGGCTACCTCTTCCAGTCCATCGCGTTCTTTCTCATCTGCTACCCCGTCGTCTTTGGGTTCCAACCAGAATCCGTCACAGCGCAGGTGGCCCTTGCATTCGGCGTATGGGCGGTCTCGGTACTCCTTGCTTGGGGCATGGAAAAAACCAATATGCAGGGACCATTTGAAAAGATGCACCGCCGCCTGTCCTATGGCCCCTCCATGCAGCCGGAACTCTACACCGCAAAGCAACGACGCAAGATGCAATCACAGGCCGGGAACGCTGAATCTAGCTAGCTGTTACCGTTACGTGCATGGCAGCAAATAGCACGGGCGCACAAGCCCGCATGGTGGTCCCTGATATTGCCCGTGGCGCTGCACTGTTGGGCATCGCCGTAGCTAATATCCCCACCGCGTGGTTGGTACCGGGCGCACCGCACTCTTCCTATTTCGGATCCACCGATACCGTATTGGACCAGGTACTGGCCATGTTATCCGCGATGTTTGCGCATAACCGCGGGCTGCCACTATTTTCCACGCTCTTGGGATTCGGCGTGGGGCTGATTGCCATGAGCTTGTGGCGCAGACAGTTTCCAGCCAAGCGCGCACGCCAGGTAATTATCCGCCGTTATTTCTTCCTCGCCTTCTTCGGTGTCATTCATGGCGTGCTGCTCTTTTTCGGTGACATCATGTTCTACTACGGCCTGTGCGGGATGTTGCTGGCACTGCTATTGACGTTAAGCGATAAATTGCTCGCGATTATCTCTTATGTGCTCATGGGTTTTGCACTCATCGGCAGTATTGCCTTCTTAAGCTGGGCACTGGTATCCGGGCTAGACCTCGGCGCCGGTCAAGCAGGCAGCGCGGCTGCGTCAGAATTTACGACTTATTTTGATCTGCTGCAGTACAACGCGACAACCGTGGCACTGAGCCTGACGGGTCTGCCGTCATATTTCATTTTCTACTTACCGATTATCGTTATCGGGTTTACCTGGGCGCGCCGTGGTGTGCTGGCCGATGTTCCTGCCCACCGAAAAGAGCTCATCGCGTGGGTCATCTTCGGCGCGGTCATCATTTTCGGTATTGGCATTCCATGGGGGTTGGTGGTCATTGGAAAACTTCCAGTTGAATATGCGACGGTGTTTATGGCGACTAATTCTTTTGCCGGTGCAATGACGGGCCCTGCGCTATTGGCAATGTTCGCTTTAGCGCTGCAACCGATTCAAGCCCGCGTCAACCGTGGTGAGCAGCCACCGGCGTGGGCACGCATGCCGATGGCCCTGGGTGAGCGCTCCATGAGCGGCTACCTCTTCCAGTCAATTGCATTTTTCATCATCTGCTACCCCATAGCCTTTGGCTTTAAGCCGGAAAGCATGAGCACGCAAGTCAGCTTGGCACTGGCTGTGTGGGCAATGTCCATGTTGGGCGCGTGGGCCCTAGCGAAGTTAGGCAAGCCCGGACCTTTCGAATGGGCTCATCGCAGACTGGCTTATGGGCCCACCATGAAGCCAGAATCGCTGACGGCACAGACTACGCGCCAGCATGAGCGCCAAGAGGAATCGGGCTCTAGCGACGATTCAGGCCATCGGCCAGAAGCAGGTGGCCGAGGAAAGTAGCGGTGGACTCAGCGAGGCCGAGAGCGCCCGAAAGGCCGCGTTTGAGAACATGGCGCTTATGACTCTTGGCTTCCATTTGGCCTTCAAGCAGCGCGCGGGCAAAAGTCATGGCTTCAGTGGCAAAAAGGACATTCGCGCCGTGGCTAGCGCCGCGGGCGGCGACGGAACCGGAGCGGAATACTGATTCATCAGAAGTTAGTGCTGCGGTGGTCGCGGTGGCAGCGCCGCCAAGCACGACGGTGGGGACCATGTCTGAGGAGACCTTGTTATTCTTCGCGGCAATCATTGCTGCACCTACGCCGGCTGCCCAGATACCGGTGTAGATTCCAATCATCTTGGGCTGTGGGCGAGCACCCGCGCCATAAGCTGCTGCGGAGTAACCAATATTGGAAGCGATAACAGCTCTAACTCCCCACCGCGACGGTTTGCGCAGTTGGTTCTTCTTCTCAGCGGAGTTCTTCGCGATTCGCGCGACAGCGCCCGCAACGAGGCCGCCGGTGGTTTGCCACAGCGAACTCGACTCAAGGTTCTGCGGGGTGGCTTTGGGGGCATCGGCAAGCGTCGGGTTCTGGCGCTCTTCGCGGTACTCATCCAGCGATACATAGTGCCCCGGTGCGATTTCTCCGGCACTGGTAATCGCATTAGCTGCAAGCAGCAGCAAAGAAACTGGCTCAGCAATCACGTTGAGCCGAGGGAAGAAAGGAATCAGCCGGGAGAAAAACGCAACGTCAGATAACATTCCGGCAGCCAGGCGTTCTCTTTCATGCTTCCCCGAAATCAACGCGGCGACGAGCGCATGAACACCTTCGGTGGTGCGCTGGTTGAAATCACCTTCGGGTTGAAACGAGGTGATATCGGAAAGCAAGCCATCCAAGGCCTGATCAAATTCTTGCTGCCGTGATTGCTGTGGCATGGAGGTTAGTCCTTTCTAACGTGTACTAACCCCGCCCAGCCTACAGCGCCACTAACTACTTGCGGCGCGAACCGGCCTTGACCACGTTCTTCGTCCCCGGCGAAGGCTTCTTCGCCGTAGATTTAGTGGACTTCTTCGTGGACTTTTTCGTTGCTTTCTTGGTGGCCTTTTTGGTCGCCTTCTTAGCCGTAGTCTTCTTCGCAGTCGACTTCTTGGTGGTCTTCTTAGCCGTGCCACCATCAGCGCTTTCCTTCGCGCGACGCTCAGAAAGCAGCTCATTCGCACGCTGATCCGTCAAAGTCTCAGGCGAATCGCCCTTACGCAAGGAAGCATTCGTGGTGCCATCGGTGACATAAGGGCCAAAGCGGCCGTCCTTGACGGACATTGGCTTGCCTGAAACGTCATTATCACCCAGCTGCTTCAGCGGCGGCTGTGCTGCCTGGCGTCCACGGCGCTTCGGCTCAGCATAAATACGGCGTGCTTCATCCAACGTGATGGAGAAAATCTGCTCCTCATTAGCCAAAGAACGCGAGTCCGTTCCCTTCTTCAGGTAAGGACCGTAGCGGCCATTTTGTGCCGTGATCATCTCATTATCGGACGTATCTACACCGACTTCACGTGGCAGCGAAAGCAGCTTCAGCGCATCCTCAAGGGTGACTGAAGATGGCTCCATAGAGCTAAACAGCGATGCGGTACCCGGCTTGAGCTTCTCATCAACGTATTCATTGATGCGCTTTTCCTTCTGCTTCGCGGCAGTCTTGGTTTCCCAATTCTTCGCGCGCATGCCGTCTTCCTTGCGCTGCTTATCTTCAGCAGCACGCTCTTGTGCAACGACGTCCTCAGCCTCGGCTTCGGCCTTCTCGCGCTCATCATCGCGGACAACTTCGGTCACGTAAGGGCCGAAGCGTCCTTCCTTGGCAACCACGGTGCGGCCATTACGTGGGTTCTCACCCAGCTCGCGGCCGCCCTGAGGCGTAGCGAAGAGCTTCTCCGCCAATTCCTCATTGAGCTCATCCGGCGTGGTGGTCTCAGACAAGTTCGCGCGCTGGTATTCAGGCTCGCCCTCTGCATTGGTGCCAATCTGGCGCTCGATATAAGGCCCGTAGCGGCCAACGCGAACAAAGACGTCGCGACCTTCGGAGTCGGTGTAGAGCTTGATCGAATTCACCTTGCGGGCATCGATATTTTCCAGGTTGACGTCAACTAGTGACTTCAGACCACCGTGACGGGCGATCGATGCCGCTTTCACGTCATTTTCTTCACCGGCTTCAGCATCACCGAAGTAGAAGCTATTAAGCCAGCGGGTGCGGTCCTCATTACCTGAAGCGATCGCATCCAGCTCATCTTCCATGGATGAGGTGAAATCAAAGTCAACGAGCTCAGTGAAGTTAGATTCGAGCAGGCCAATGACCGCAAACGCGACCCAGCTAGGAACCAAAGCGTTGCCACGTGAGAGCACATATCCGCGGTCCTGAATGGTCTTGATGATCGATGCATAGGTGGAAGGACGGCCGATGCCTAAGTCTTCCATCTTCTTCACCAAGCTCGCTTCGGTATAGCGAGCTGGTGGGTTGGTGGAGTGACCATCAACGGTTACTTCCGCGACGTTGAGGCCATCGCCTTCTGCCAGCTGTGGCAGTCGGTTATCATCCTCGTTCTTCGCCGAAGCCTGATCCTCATAGGCCTTCAAGAAGCCCGGGAAGGTAATGGTGCGGCCGGTCGCAGAAAATTCTACGTTCTCACCGGTGGTAGCGTGACCTGCCACAATCACCTTCATGGACTGGCCCTTGGCATCTTCCATCTGGGATGCAACAGTGCGCTTCCAAATGAGCTCATAGAGCTTGAATTCCTCAGTATCCAACTGGCCGGAGAGCTGACCTGGGGTGGCGAAAATTTCACCAGCTGGGCGAATTGCTTCGTGGGCTTCCTGTGAGTTCTTGACCTTGCGGTCATAGCGACGCGCGCTGGAAGCAGCGTATTCCTTACCAAAGTTGGCAACTGCCGCATCACGTGCAGCGTTAATGCCCTGCTGCGACAGCGAGGTCGAGTCAGTACGCATATAAGTAATGTGACCGTTTTCGTACAAACGCTGCGCAATACGCATGGTGCGCTCGGAAGTAAAGTGCAGACGACGGCCCGCTTCCTGCTGCAGCGTTGACGTCATAAACGGCGCATAAGGTTTACGGGTATAAGGCTTATGCTCGACTGAGGCGACGTGCATGTCGGAGCTTGTCAGGCCCTCGGCAAGCGCTTGTGCTCGCTTTTGATCCAACACCACGACTTCATCGGTGGTCAGCTTGCCATCATCACCAAAGTCACGGCCTTGCGCTACGCGCTCCCCATCGACGCTGCTCAGACGCGCGTTGAACTGCGCCGGGTTAGCTGCATCAGCATTTTGCGCCGCCAAGTCAGCAGACAGGTCCCAGTATTCCGCGGAAACGAATGCCATGCGCTCGCGTTCACGCTCAACGATGACGCGGGTGGCAACGGACTGCACGCGACCGGCAGAAAGACGCGGCATGACCTTCTTCCACAGTACAGGAGAGACTTCATAGCCATAAAGACGGTCCAAGATACGGCGGGTTTCCTGCGCATCAATCAGGTCCTCATCCAGCTCACGGGTATTCTCCGCTGCTTCCAGGATGGCCGACTTGGTGATCTCATTAAAGACCATTCGGCGAACGGGTACCTGTGGCTTGAGAACTTCCAACAAGTGCCACGCGATAGCTTCACCCTCGCGGTCCGGGTCTGTTGCTAGAAAAAGCTGGTCGCACTCTTTGAGCTTCGCCTTTAGGTCAGCGACCTTCTTCTTTTTATCAGGGCTAATGACATATAGCGGCGTGAAGTCATCTTCTGGGTTGACGCCCAAGCGCGCCCAGGATTCCTTCTTATACTTCGCCGGAACATCAGCAGCACCACGCGGCAAATCACGAATGTGGCCCACTGATGCCTCAACAATGTATTTGTCACCCAGGTAAGGCTGAATCTTCTTCGCCTTTGTCCCCGACTCTACGATGACCAGTGTCTTGCCCGACGGCTCTGCCACGTCGACCTCATCTCCTTCGATGATTCGAACCTAATGTCTAATTGCCCCTACAGTACACAGCAAGTGAAACCGCCAAGCATCATTGGGCAACGTTTAACTCTTCATACAGTATTTAATAGGGCTGTTTCAGATGTTTCTACCACTACTTCATCACACGATACAAACGTCAACAAATTGAACACCACCTTAGGCTGCGCTAATTTAGCAAATCTGCACAAACCATTCCCGACCGTGGGTTTCTGAAAGTTTGCCACGAAAAAGCCCTAAAAGTGCTGCGTAAGTGTTGAACTCCTTACACCACGCTAGCGTTCAGCGCTTTTGGCATTAGAATCTGAATAAGTCCAAAATTTCGGTTTAGGCAGATTTTTCACACTGTGCGCATTTACTAGTTATGCGCGGCGTATCTAGTTCGCCAAGGAAGGAAGTTCTCAGTAGTGGTTGACACCCTCATGATGTGGATTGAGTCTTTGATGACCACTGCATGGGTTTACCCAGTCGTCGGTATTTTGATCTTCGGCGATAGCTTCATCCCCGTTCTTCCTTCCGAAATTCCCCTGAACTTGGTTGGCGCCTGGGCCGGTGCTCGCGGTGAGCCAAATATTGGCTTGATGTTCATCGTCGCCATCATCTGCGCCATCATTGGTGATAATCTCTGTTTCCTGCTGGGCACGCGCTTGATGCCTTATATCAACCGCATTCGGCGCGGTTCGAAGACTTATGAAGCACTCGTGTGGGTTAAGCGGAATATGCGCCGCAATGCAGGCGCTGCAATCATCATCGCGCGTTTTATCCCCTCAGCCCGCCTACTGCTGACAATCTTGCTGGGTTCGGTCCGTTTTCCGTGGCCGATGTTCTTCTTCTTCGACTCCATCGGCGTCATGATCTGGGCTGCCCAAGCCCTGGCCATTGGCTATCTCGGTGGTGTGCTCTTCTCCGGCAACCCGCTGATCGCGATGATTCTTTCCGTGGCCTTGGCGACCATCCTGGGCTTTCTGGTTCAGCGTGCTCAGAACAAAATCATGGATGCGCTTGACGTGCGACGCGGCTACGCCGAAGCACATAATTAGCCATTACCTGCTTAGTATTCCTCAAATGCTGAGCTCTGGGCGCGCTGCGTTGCCGCTGCCTGCTTATTCAAATCTTGACACCAGGTCGGATATACCCTAAATCCCCGTTTTCCAGCATGCCTGCCGCGTGTGATGCCAAGGGAATCAAGATGTTCAGCAGTGAACCAGAATACTCCCCGCCGATCATCCTGGGCAACAAAAACGAGCAACCCTGCGTCAACGTCCTCTGCTAAATAAGGCGCCGTCGAGCCGGTTTCGTCACGGCGCCAGAACGCTACAAATGCACCGGGCTTAGTTGGTGTATTCCGCGCAGTACGGATATGCCACTGCGCCCCATCTATCGTTGCAACACCAGACTCGTAATCTCCGTTGTGTGGTTCGGGGATCACCTCGTAGCCAATCCTCTGCTCAAGCGCATACTGAGTGAAACTGGGGAATTGCACGCACTGGACGTTATCACTTCACGGGATCTGCCCACATGCCGGGTAACCAAAAATAGTGCACGTGCTGCCCCAATCGGATCACCCTGATAATGTGCTTGCTTGGCCAATCTGACTTAGTTCAATGACGGCACTTTTATTAGCATTTATTGGAGGATTCTTGACCGCGACAACCCGCCGCATTATTTACGTCATCACTTATGAGCTGGTGGCCATCTTGGCCGTTACCTTAGGATTGTCGCTCATTGGATTCGGTGGCGGCCAGTCTGGCGCAGTCGCTATCGCATCTTCCACGGTTGCTGTTATCTGGAATTTCATCTGGACCTCCATGTTTGAAGCATGGGAGCGCCGTCAAGAATCCCAAACCCGCACCGTAAAACGGCGCATTGTGCATTCCATCGGCTTTGAAGGCGGCCTGATGGTCTTCCTCATCCCCGTCGTCGCCTGGATCCTCAAAGTCTCCCTCTTCGAGGCCTTCATTCTCGAAGCCGGCATCCTTGTCTTCTTCCTGATCTACACCTTCGTCTTCATGTGGATCTTCGACAAAATCTGGCCTCCACATGCAGCGTCGGTTGAAACAAAGGCCACCGTGAGCGGCTAGACAGAGACACATGCCTCGGGCCTCCCCCTTTTTATAGTTTCAGCAACAGCGCTAAACGATTTGGGAGAGAATAGTTGTTATGGCATCTAATGACAGCAAATCATTCACCGAACTGGGCATTCCTACCCACCAGCAACTTGTAATTCCAATTCTTCAAGCGGTCGAAGCCCTAGGCGGAACGGGCGCAACAAGTGAAATCAACGAATACGCGTTGGAGCGGCTACCCGATGCTGAAGAACTTGTTGAATACACCTATCCGACTAGACCAGAGCTTTCGGTTCTATTGGATAGATTGGCTTGGGGCCGCTCAACGGCTAAAAGGATTGGCGTCCTTACACAGCCTTCTCGTGGAATGTATCTCATCACAGATGATGGAGAATATTTGCTATCCCTCCCCGAAAGCGAAGCTTATGAAAAGGTCCGCGATCTGGATCGCCAAGCATATGCTGAAGACAAGAAGCAGCGTGAAGAATCCAGATCCTCGAAGCTAATTCACTCGAAGAAACCCGGAGAAGGTGCCAATCGCCAAGGGGCCGACTCCTTCGACAAGGACGATGCTTCTGACTCCGGTGACTTACCAAACCCCGAGCCAGACGAAGACTCTGAGGCATTAGACTGGAAAGTTCAGCTGTTAACGCGACTGCACGAACTGACTCCAGAGGGCTTCGAGAAATACGTCATCTATTTGCTAAAACGGTACGGACTCAACCTCCAACACTCCGGAGGAACCGGCGATGAAGGGGTCGATGCCATCGGTACCGCCCCACTTAGTCCGGTTCTTTCTTCTCGCGTAGCTGTACAGGTCAAACGATACGCGCCTGATGGAAAGAAAATCGGCCGAGAAACTGTAGCGTTATTCCAACATGATGCGCGCAATAAAGGTGCAGAGCGTGCAATTCTTGTAACCCTCGGAAACTACACAGAGCCTGCGAGGCGTGCAGCGACACAAGCGCTTCCTTCAGTCGACCTCATCAATGGAGATCGGCTTGCGGACCTAGTGCTAAAGGATGGTAATTCCGGAGTCATAATCCAGCCGACGGTCGATTTGGAGTGGTTCAACCAATTTGACTGACCGGGTAATTTGCTCGGAGCGTCACAATTGGTTCCTTTTATCGTGCCTGATTAAACCACTGCATCATCCTTCACGTGCATTCCATCGCTGCTGGGCAGTTCTGTTTGCAACAAAGAATTGGGCTATGTGACAAATGAAAAAAAGGACTTCCCGATGGGAAGTCCTTTTTTATCCAGCCATCACTTCCGAGGCGGAAGTGGAGGATAAAGGCAGTTAGTTAATGCTTAGATAGCGTTAACGTTGGTTGCCTGTGGGCCCTTTGCGCCCTCACCGATTTCGAAGGAAACCTGCTGGTTCTCTTCGAGGGTACGGAAGCCGTTGCCCTGAATCTCGGAGTAGTGAACGAAAACGTCTGCGGAGCCATCCTCTGGAGCGATGAAGCCGAAGCCCTTTTCAGCGTTAAACCACTTTACGGTTCCCTGTGCCATGATAAATATCCTTAAAAATAGGGGGAGTCGTCGTTGAAGAATTATCAACGCCGGGTCAAACAAACTTTTTCGAACTCCCGGTCCCCCGGGTGCACGCGATAAAATCTTGCCATAACTCTTTTTGCGAGCACCAAAGTGGTGTTAAATCTTGCGCCAAGAAACTGCGACCACAGTCAGTGTGACACGTTTTGAACCCTTGGCGGTAGTCTTTAAGAGATTTCTTTTTCACGCTTACCTATAAAGGGGGTAGATTTTGAGTTTCGGTGAAGAACTACTCTCTGCTTTAACCCCACGGTTTTCTACCTCCACGTTGACGCATTCCGTCACGCATCCCGCCACAGCAGCACGCTATTCGGACTGGCCAGAGTGGGCTTTGCCCGAACTGGTGGAGAAGTTTCAGGATCGTGACATCAAGCGCCTTTACTCCCATCAGCGCGAAGTGGCTGATTCAGCTTTCGGCGACCAGGATGTGGTTGTAGCCACAGGCACCTCCTCCGGTAAGTCACTGGGCTACCAGTTGCCTATTTTGACCAGGCTGGCAGAAGACCAAACAGCCTGCGCACTGTATCTCACCCCAACTAAAGCCTTGGGCTCAGACCAGCTGTTGGGGATTATGGAGCTAACTCGGGGCATCGACAAGCTAAGCTCTGTTATCCCTTCGCCTTATGATGGCGATACGCCCACGGAAGCGCGTGCGGGGATTCGTGACCATGCGCGGTTTGTGTTTTCCAACCCGGACATGGTGCATATGTCGATTTTGGCAGCCCATGAACGGTGGACACGGTTTCTACGCCACCTGCAATTTATTGTGATTGATGAATGCCATTCCTACCGCGGGGTTTTCGGCGCGCACGTAGCGCTCGTGCTGAGGCGACTGCTGCGTATTTGTGCAAAGTATGGTGCGCACCCGACGATCATTGGCGCTTCTGCCACCATGAATGACCCAGCGCAGCACATGAAACGCCTGACTGGCCGGGCGGACGTGCAGGAGGTAATCGAAGACGGCGCCCCGACCGGTGAGCGCACGATTGCTCTGTGGGAACCAGGGTTCATTGAGGGGGCGGAAGGCGATAATGGCGCGCCCGTGCGCCGTGCTGCCACCACGGAGGCGGCTGACATGATGGCCACGATCGTCGCTGAAGGTGCCCGCACGATGACCTTTGTGCGATCACGCCGTTCCGCGGAGCAGGTGGCACTGCGCTGCCAGGCAGAGTTGTCGGGCGGTTTGGCCAGGCCCGATTTCGCCCGGCGTATTGCGTCCTACCGCGCTGGCTATTTGGCGGAAGATCGTCGCAAGCTAGAGCGCGCGTTAGATAATGGCGAATTGCTCGGCGTGGCTACGACGTCCGCGTTGGAACTCGGCATTGACGTGGGCGGCCTTGATGCGGTGGTCACGGCAGGTTTTCCGGGCACGGTTGCCAGTTTCTGGCAGCAAGCCGGGCGTGCGGGGCGCCGCGGGCAGGGCTCACTCGTGGTGCTGGTCGCACGCGATGAACCTATGGATACCTACTTGGTTCATAATCCTGATGCCCTGCTGGGACGCCCGGTGGAAGCTAGCGTTTTCAATCCGGAAAACCCCTATATTCTGTACGGGCACATGTATTGCGCCTGCATTGAGCAGCCTGTCACGGATGCTGAGGTGCGCTTTTTCCGCGCCGAGATTGTCATTGAGCAGCTGGCGCGTGAGGGACTAATTCGCCGCCGCCCGCAAGGGTGGTTCGCGGTGCCGCAGTTGAATAATGATTTGCGCCCAGAGACCGCGCACTCGCAGGTTAGTCTGCGTGGTGGTGCTGGTAATGATGTGCTCATTATGGACACCAGTGATGGTCGCCTACTGGGCACAGTCGATGGTGCGCGGGCTTCTTCCCAGGTCCATCCCGGCGCGGTCTATCTGCACCAGGGTGAAAGTTTTGTCATTGATGAGCTCGATGTCCATGAGGGAATTGCTTTTGCCACTCCTGGTCAGCCGGAATATTCAACGCAGCCAAATTCCACCACGGATATCGCCATCATGTCCGCTGCCAATGAGGATGAGCTGATTGATTATGGCGGCGGTGTGTGGGCCGCGCTGGTGGACGTGGAAGTCACCGACCAGGTTGTGGGCTATTTCCGCAAGCTGGCCGATGGCACCACTTCCGATCTCTTCCCCCTCGACCTACCCGAGCAACGCCTGCGCACCCGCGCGGTGGCCTATACCGTGGATCCACTATCCCTGGAGGCGATGGGCATTCGTTCCGCGGATATTCCCGGCGCGCTGCATGCTGCGGAACACGCAGCGATCGGTCTTTTGCCGCTGATTGCCACGTGTGACCGCTGGGATATTGGTGGTGTCTCCACTGCGCTGCACCAGGACACGCAAATGCCGACGGTCTTTGTCTATGACGGCCATTCCGGTGGCGCCGGCTTCGCCGAGGAAGGCTTCAAGCGTTTCCCCGAATGGATTGCGGCCACCTTTGATGCGGTGCGCTCCTGCCCCTGCGAATCCGGTTGCCCGTCCTGCGTGCAATCCCCCAAGTGCGGCAATGGCAACCAGCCACTTGATAAAGCCGGTGCGTTAAAGCTACTGGGCGCGCTGGTCACGCTGACTTCTGGCGACCATCGCTGATTTCCCAGGTATGTGTCTGAGCAGTTTTAATTTGGGTTAGATGGGTCCAGCTTTGGCGCTCGCATTTTGCGTGCGCACCGAAACGGTGACTTGAATGTCTTGGCCTAAGACAGAGCAGGCTTGAACTGAGGCATTATTCGCTACACCAATAGCAGTTGCCTGGGCGCAGCCGTCTTCACCAGTGACATGAGCAAAGGCACCGGCAATGGCAGCCATGTCAGCGGCGACTTGGGCTTGGTGGTGGGCGGCAACGTGCGAGATGATCATCGCGACTGCGAGGAAAAGCGAGAGGACCGCGATGATGATCCCGGATGAAGCCACGGTGGCGTACCCAGAGGAATCCATGAGCAGGCTGCGTATCTTTTTCAGCATTAGTTGTTCTTCACTTCGCTAGGGAAGATGGCGTCCGCGCTCATGGTGCCAATGGCCGCGGGGACTCGTGCTGTTACGGTCACAAGCCCCGCGGATTCCCCGATGTGGACAGTAATATCCTCACCAGGTGGTTGGTATTCAATGCCGATGGCGTGAGCACGTGCAGCCGCGCCCGCGATATCCACAGCGGATATATACGCTGCCATGGTGGCCAGCCCACCGATAATCGCTGCAGCGACAATAACAAGGACCGCCAGGGACAACGCGGCTTCAATCGTGACCGAGCCACGGTCATTCAATACCAACTTCTTCATGGCTGAGTGCTCTCCTTACCTAGGTGATATGTTGGGGACTTACTTGGGAATTAGCCAGGTGAATTGGAGAGTGCTTCGGTGATAATTCCTTCGATGGCATCGATGACCCCGCCGCCATTAATGACCATGTAAAGCACCGCAGCAAGGGCTGCCGCAGCCAAACTTCCCATGGCATATTCGACTGTGCTCATTCCGTTATCATTGCGGAGAGCTGCGGTTTTCTGACCAATTGCGACGATTGCCTTTTGGGTTTTTAGGTTGATGGTGTTCATGATTTTTCCTTTTCTGATCCAGCGTTAGATATGCGCTGGTGGTTGATTGGTTGGTGTGGTGATTAAAGGAGTTCGGAGCCGAGGCTGATGACAACGGGTACGAGCCCCAGCACGATGAATGCGGGTAGGAAACATAGAGCCAAAGGCAAGGAGATGAACACTCCTGCGCGTTCGGCTTTAGCGACGGCTTGGCTAGTGGCATCAGAGCGAAGCGTGTCCACCAGCCGCTGACATCCGGACGCGATAGCCGCACCGGAGTCTTCAGATAAGGTCACGAGCCGAGCCAAGTCACTGAATCCTGGAACCTGGTGCATCTGCTGCCAGGCACGGTCGGGTTCTACCCCGAGTGCCAACAGCGAGGACACATGGGTCCAGTAGCGCGAGGTTTCATCACCTGCCACCAATGACAGAGCATTGGTGGCTTGCTGGATTGATAGCCCCGCGCGCAGACACGCGACGAAGAGCTCAATATCGCCAGCAATAATCAGTGGATCGACTTCAGGTGCAGTCTTTTTCACCACCGCGTTGATGAGTGAGTGAACCCTGCTTCGTGGCGCTGGCTTTCCATCCGGGCCGTCGCGCGGGGTCTTAGGCATCTCACCGGGATTAAGCCGGAGTTTGATGTCGTGGCCAGCGCGAGGAATAAGTGTTAATCCCACGAGTAAGAGCAGGCTGAGTGCAAGATGATTCATGATGGTGTCCTTTTCTTTATTTGTGTGGTTTAGCCGGCGGCATTTGAGATGAGCTTCCGGGACCATGTAAAGCCTGCACAGACCAGCCCCACCCCGATGACCAACAGCATTCCCCCAAGTCCGCCGCCGAGTAAGAAGCCAGCCGGGTTTGCGCCCATGATGGTTCCCATGAAGATTCCGGCGAATGGTAAAAGTGCCAGCACAATCGCAGTCGCTTGCGGCCCTTGGAGGCTTGCCGCGGTGGCACTGCGGTGACGTTTGCGAGAATCAATCTGGTTATGTGCTTGGTCAAAGACATCAGAGAGCGGGATGCCGTGGCGCTCACTCAGCGAGCACAAAGCACCAAGGGCTTTGAGCTGCGGGTGTGATTTCTTCAAGACGGTGGAGATACTTCCCCCGCGGTGTGCCAGGACCGCAGCGGTAGCAACAGCGGTTTTAAGTACTGATGGCGCAGATGTACTTGTTGCAAGGTCATCGGCACCACGGGTTAATGCCGCTGGCACCGAAGATCCGGCGCGCAAGTCTGCGGTCATCGTCCCTAAAAGCTTGGCGACAGCATCTTCTGCATGTAGTTGGGATGAGCGCTGTCGGGCGCTGCTGACATGATGCGCGATGGTGATAACGATGATGAGTGCAGCAATGACTACGGTGATACGCCCAATGACCATGAAGAGAAATACTGCGATGAATACTGCCGCGAGAATTGCCCATGGCGGAATGCCACGAGAGAACCGGCCGCTTTCAGGTTTATAAGAACCCGCGATGCGTGTTGCGGAAGGCTTTGACGGAAGCAGGATGCCCAACGTCAGGATTAATAAGGAGTAGAAAGTCGGGGTCATGATGATCGCTCCACGAAGAAGTCAGCTGGGAAATCACCATCAGCGCTAAACCCAGCGGGGATGAAAAGGTTGGAATCTGATATGAGGCCGGAGGCGGGTTCGGATGTCGGTTCAGAATTGGATTGGATAGCTTCGGTGGGGCCCATGCGGGTGAGGAAGTCTTCACAGCCGGCATGTGGTCCGTGCTCGCGGGACCAGATGACCTCGGTAGTAACAGGATTGCCGGAGACGATGCCGATTTCCTTGAGGCGGCGTCCTTCGAGTTCACGCGACATAGTGAGGATGACGTCCACTGCCGCCGAGAGCTGGGAGTGCAGGCCCGTGCGATCAAGACCGCCCAGCGCGGCGAGCGCTTCCATGCGGGCGGGTACTTCACTCAAGGAATTCGCGTGCAGGGTTCCTGCGCCACCGTCGTGGCCGGTATTCAGGGCGGCAAGTAGGTCAACAACTTCCCCGCCACGAATTTCACCCACGATGATGCGGTCCGGGCGCATACGCAGTGCTTGCCGCAGAAGCTGGGACATGGCGATTTCACCGGTGCCTTCAGCATTCGCCCGGCGTGCGACCAAGGTGACCGTGTGCGGATGATTAGGACGAAGTTCGGCGGTGTCCTCGATGATGAGCAGTCGCTCAGTGGCGGGGACTTCGGATAAGAGAGCAGATAGCAGAGTGGTTTTGCCCGAGCCCGTGCCGCCGATGACTAGGAAAGACGTCCGCGCGGCAATCATCGCGCGTAGGAGTTCAGCAGCTTCTTCAGTAATGGTGTCATTGGCAATGAGTTCAGATAGCGAGGCATTCGATTGACGCAAGACGCGGATGCTTAAGCACGTGCCGGATTCACTCGGTGGGGCAAGTAGTGCATGGATACGCAGGCTGGTGCCGTCATCACGATTAATTCGGCCATCGGCAAAAGGTTGTGCATCATCTAAGCGTTGGCCACAGCTAATGGCCAAACGCGTGGCCAAGCGGCGGACTTCCGCATCCGAAGCAAAAGACACCGCAACGCGTTCAAGCCCCTCACCTTGGTCAACAAAGACATCATGTGGGCCATTAACCACAACGTCCGTAATGCCAGGACGGGCAAGGACTTGCTCCAAGAGACCAAGGCCAGAGGTGTCATTACGGAGCTGACGCAAAATGTCCAAAACCTCAACATCACTGATGACACCGGCTTGTTCTCTAATCAGCCGCGCGAGAGTTGCCGGATTATTCCCCAGGGTGGGGTCCTCAGCGATGGATGCCTGCAAAGATGCAATCAAAGAATTATTGTCACTCATCGCTACCACCCCGCAGCACTAAGGATGTCAGCAGCACACACCGCCAGAGGTTTGGGCATTTTGGTGGGCAGGCCAGCGACTTCAGTGGTCTTGGTCAAATTCTTGATGGTGGGCAACTCAGTAATGACGTCAGCGCGGGTGATGCGCTCAATTTCAGCAGCACTTAATCCAGACCATTGGCGGTGTCTGAGAACCACCAGGACATCGGTGCCACGGGCTCTTAATTCAGCGCAGATTTCGGCTGCAGCAGCAGCCGAACGCACTTCAGCAGCAACCAATAGAACAACAACATCCACGCTCTGTGGGATGTTGTGCGCAGGAGCATCCACAATGATGACGTGAAAGCCACTTGCAGCAGCACTGACCATGCGGTCAACCGCCTCAGCTTGCAGACGAAAAGGCGTCTCTACTTGAGAACGCGTGGTGGATAAGACTGTGATTCCATCACTGCTGGTGGGCAAGGCTGACGCTAAACCAG
Organism: Corynebacterium sp. L4757; assembly: GCF_043673995.1. Taxonomy (NCBI): domain Bacteria; kingdom Bacillati; phylum Actinomycetota; class Actinomycetes; order Mycobacteriales; family Corynebacteriaceae; genus Corynebacterium; species Corynebacterium sp. L4757. The sequence goes on from NZ_JBIMEN010000017.1 coordinate 24,696, forward strand.
TGGCATCAATGGTTCCTGTACCCACGGAGACATCGGGCCAGCGCGCGCCGGGCGCAGATTCCAATCCCATAAGCAGGTCGAGACCGCCGGAATGCGAGATGGCATCGATAAGCAATGCGGCATCCTGACTGTGGCTCACCGTTCGGGCTAAAGCAACCGCCAACGTTGATGTACCCACGCCGCCGCTCGCGCCGACTACCGCGATGCGCAACGCAGTGGCATCGGCGGGCGCCGCGGCATCTGCTGCTAATGCTTGCAATAGCCGCGTGGACTCGGCGGGAAGGATGAAAGCCTGCACGGCGCGCGAGCGCAGTGCTGCTTCAAAATCAATGGGGCCAGGTTCGGGCGCGACATAATAGATACGATGACTGCGTCCGGTGGCAGCCACATGAGCGGCGGTGGAAGAATCCACAATGACCGCATAAGCATCATGGATATAGCGGGCTAACTCACGCGGATCGGATAAGTGTTTAACTTCACGTTGGGTGGCTGCGGCCGCATGCGTGGCTTCCGGTATCACCACCGGGTTGGTGCAGGCTATGAGGATAAATTCCAGGTTGTGCGTCATGCATTCACTATCACGCAATCAGCACAAGCCTGGCTAGGCCTAAGGCGCACGCCTGTGGATAACTCCGCCCATTTAGCGAGCATTGTTGACGGGTCATCATTTTTCTGTGGATAAGTGCGTAACATTAGGGTTAAGCCCAACGATTTTCCCTATGGACTTTGAGCCACACGAGTGCCACAATAGTCACAGAAGTTAACAATTTACCCAATCGTTATCGTATGCCCCACTTGGTCCGCGGACTGAGCCATACAATTTGAATTTACGGAAGTAATGCATGAGCACACATGAGAAGTCCCCAGCGAAAGGCGCCCGCATCGCAGCGTTTTTTGACCTGGACAAGACGATCATTGCGACATCTTCCGCTTTTGCTTTCGGCAAAGAATTCATGAATAACGGATTAATCACTCCCGCAGATGCACTCCAGATGACACTGGCGAAGGCCAGTTACATGATGGCGGGCCAAACCTCTGAACAAATGGACGCCACCCGTGACCAGCTGGCCGCAATGGTCACCGGCTGGAGCGTGGAAGAAGTAGAAAATATCGCGCGTGAAACCATGCACACCGTGGTCACTCCGGCGATTTACCACGAGGCACGTGAGCTCATTCAATTCCACCAAGCCGCCGGCCACGAGGTAGTAATCATCTCCGCTTCTGAGGCAACGCTTGTACGTCTCATCGCTGAAGAGCTCGGTGTTGAGCACGTAGTGGCCACCGAATTAGAAACCTTCGAAGGCCGCTTTACCGGCGGAATCGTCCACTATCTCAAAGGCCATGCGAAGGCCGATGCGGTGGCTGAGATTGGCCGCACGGAAAATATCAACTTGGCAGAAAGCTTTGCCTACTCCGATTCCGCGACGGATATTCCGATGTTGGAATTAGTTGGTAATCCCGTTGCGGTTAACCCTGACCGCGCCATGAAGAAGGCCGCGCTGGAAAAGGGGTGGGATATCCGCACCTTCCGCGACCCAGTTCCGCTCTTTACTATGCCTAACGCGAAGGAAGTCGGCATTGGCGCCTCCGTCGTTGCGGGCGTTGCGGCTCTGGTGGTAGCCGGCGTCTGGTTATTTCAGCGCCCACCAGTGGAATCACACAAAGAAACGAAGAACGCCGATATCTTCACCTGGCTTCATACGCCACTAGCTGGTTAAGTTCAGCCCATCGAGGATTTACTTCTAGGTTTTATCTGGTGCCTGTCTTTTCATTCCACATGAAGTTCAGTACCGGGATTATGCGTGTTCAAAGGCTCTTTTTAGGCACTTGCCACGCCAAACAGATCCAGTGCGAGCAAATCTATTAGGATGGGAACGTATGTCACAGTGACTTTTTTGATCTACTGTGGTTGATGAAGATTATTAAACGACACTGCGCACCCTTTTGAGGAAGGTTATCTACCGTGAGCAACGACGGACTCTACACCGATGGCACCCAGAGCTTTGGCCCAAAGGTTAACTCCATTCCGCTATCGGATGTTGACACCAGCAAGCCGGGCGAAACTTCCATCGGAACGCTAGTTTCTAACGCAACCGAGCAGATTTCTACCCTGGTTCGCTCCGAGGTTGAATTAGCAAAGACTGAGCTGGCCGCTTCCGCCAAGAAGGGCGGCATCGGTGCCGGTCTCTTCGGCGTTGCTGGTGTTATCGCGCTATACAGCTCTTTCTTCTTTTTCTTCTTCCTCGCAGAGCTGTTGACCCACCTGTGGTTCGACCGTTGGGCTTCATACCTCATTGTCTTCCTGCTCATGTTGGTTGTCGCCGGAATCTTCGCAGCTATTGGCTTTAGCCAGATCAAGAAGGTGAAGAAGCCCGAAAAGACAATTGAGTCAGTCAATGAGCTCAAGCACCTCAAGCCAGGTAAGGCCAAGGATGCTGTAGAAAAGCGCAATAAGGGTCTTTACACCTAAAGCACTTCCGCAGCCTTCGCCCTCCCTCACCTATCCGCCCGTCGCACAATCTTTGGCCACGGGCGGATTTTTGTGTGAGCAGCCGATATTAGTCTCTATCCGCTGTCTTCATCCCCTTTTATAACCGCCTTTTGTCCAGACCAGCCGCAATATGATTTAAGGACCTTCAATGACGTCGCAGCCCCTGTCACCATCAGTGGTGGAGCTTAAAGGCGATTTTGAGCACGAATTCGTCCACACCCGCGGCATTCGCCTGCATGTGGTGACGGCGGGCAAGGAAGATAATCCGCTCATCGTGTTGATTCACGGGTCTTTTGGCGGATGGTTTGAATACCGCGACGTTATTGCATTGCTTGCCGATGCCGGCTTCCGCGTCGCCGCAGTAGACCTCCGGGGGTTCGGCATGTCCGATAAACCACCAGCGGGAAGAGGCCAAGACATTCGCACGTTAACGGGCGATATTTCGGGGGTTATCCAGGCGCTAGGTTATGAAAGAGCCATCGTGGTGGGCAATGACACGGGCGCTGCATTGGCATGGTCGGTAGCGATTGATAAACCCGAACGCGTCAATGCCGTGGTCAGCATCTCGGGCTGCTACCCCGTAGATTTTCGACGCGGTATCGCTGCACGCCCTTGGGATTTCTTATATTTGCTCATGAGCTCCCTGTGGTGCCGCCTACCTACCCGCTCCATGCCGCAGAGCTGGTATAAATCCGATCTATTTAGCAATACCTCCTCGACTTTCCGTAAAGAGCACTCCGCACGCTATGCAGAGATGCTGAAGCTGCGTATTGATGCCTCACAGATTGGCAATGTCCAACGTGGCGCGGTATCCAATCACAGCATTTTGATGTCTGCGGTGCCCTTGCGCTGGATGGACAAGCGCGCGAAAGCGCCCGTGCTATTCCTGCACTCAGGTCAGCGCCACTGGACGCCACTTATCCGCCGTGCTCAAGCTCGCGCCGCTAGTAGCTTCAAAGAGCATTCCATTGCTGGCACCAAAAATATGCCGCACCTCGAGAACCCCGAGGGCTTTGTTTCTGCGCTGAAGAATTGGCTCAAAGCCGCGTAGCCATTGCATGAGCCTCACCCCGTTTAAGGGGTGAGACAAAATACATTTTTAGCAAAATTATTCGCAGTCTTCGCAGGTAGTAACAAATTTCACTACATGAGACTAAAACGTCTTAACCAGTACAGATCTATCCTTCTTGTCTGTGTCGCCGTTCACAAGGTACGTTTACTCCAAGCCCAATCACAGGCTCGACTCATGATTTTTTCATCTCAACGTGGAGGTCACCCCTCATGACGATCAAGAAGACGATCGCGCTGCTGGCTGCAGCATCTACCTCGCTCGCCCTCGTGGCTTGCTCCGATTCCGCATCCGATGATTCCGCATCTGGCGACGACGCATCGAATGGCGCATCAGGCGGCGACAACTACATCCTGGTTAACGGCACTGAACCTCAGAACCCACTGGTCCCTGCCAACACCAACGAAACCGGCGGCGGCAAGATCGTCGACTCCATCTTCTCCGGCCTGGTTGGCTATGACGCAGAAGGTGAGACCTACAACGAAGTAGCAGAGTCCATCGAGGCCAATGACGATAACACCGAATTCACCATTACCCTCAAGGATTGGCAATTCACCGACGGCACCCCAGTCACCGCCAATTCCTTCGTTGATGCATGGAACTATGCGGTTGCTAATGCACAGCTAGGTGCATACTTCTTCGAGCCAATTCAGGGCTACGCAGAAGAAGGCGTCGAAGAGATGGAAGGCCTTGAAGTCATTGATGACAAGACCTTCAAGGTCACCATGAATGGCCCAACCGCTGACTTCCCGCAGCGTCTTGGATACTCGGCATTCTCCCCACTGCCTGAGGTCGCTTTTGAGGACATGGATGCCTTCGGCGAGAACCCAGTGGGCAATGGCCCGTACATGTTGGAAGAGTGGAACCACAACTCCAATGCTCTGCTGGTACCTAACCCGGACTACTCCGGTGAGACCGAAGTACAAAATGATGGCTTGGACATCGTGTTCTACCCATCCCAGGACGCTGCATACGCTGACCTGCTCTCCGGCAACCTGGACGTGCTGGATCAGATTCCAGACTCTGCATTCTCCGTCTATGAAGATGACCTGGGCGACCGCGCAGTCAACCAGCCTTCAGCTGTCTTCCAGTCCTTCACCATTGGTGAGAACCTAGAGCACTTCGGTGGCGAGGAAGGCGTCCTGCGCCGCCAGGCACTGTCTCACGCCATCAACCGCGAAGAGATCACCGATACCATCTTCCAGGGCACCCGTACCCCAGCTAAGGACTTCACCTCCCCTGTTGTCGCTGGCTTCTCCGAGGATGTTCCAGGCAACGAGGTTCTAGAGTATGACCCAGAAAAGGCCAAGGAGCTCTGGGCTCAAGCCGATGAAATGAATGAGTGGTCCTCCCCAGAATTCGCCATTGCGTATAACTCTGATGGCGGCCACCAAGCATGGGTTGATGCAGCAGCTAACTCCATCAAGAACACCCTGGACATCGAAGCCGTAGGCGCTCCATACCCAGACTTCAAGTCCCTGCGTGATGAGGTCACCAACCGCACCATCGAGACTGCATTCCGTACCGGCTGGCAGGCAGACTACCCAGGCATGGGCAACTTCCTCGCCGCCCTCTACGGCACCGGCGCTGGCTCTAATGACGGTGACTACTCCAATGAAGAATTCGATGCGAAGATCCGTGAGGCAGATGCTGCTAGCTCCCCTGAGGAAGCAGCTGAGCGCTTCAAGGAAGCTCAGACCATCCTGTTCGAAGACCTCCCAGCTATCCCTCTCTGGTACTCCAACGTGACCGCTGGCTACTCCGAGAACGTTGACAACGTTGTCTTCGGCTGGGACTCTGTTCCAATGTTCGCTGATATCACCAAGAACTAAATCCCACTCCCGGGTGCGCTACTTCTTCCCGATGATTGAAGTTCTCATCTAAGCCCTCGTGCTCCACACCCACTGGATGCCGAGGGTTTAGTCATGCACTAGAACTTCGCATTCTTAGCCAATTTATTCACAGCCATACACACGACATGTCGGGGAAGTTTTCAAAAGATTGCCCACTATTTGGGGTAGTCGGAACACATGAACAACTCGCCGAAGATCCCACACCATGGAACTCGACCCAACAAAGGATTACATTATCCCAGCTAATCGATCTTCACATGCCACATAATGGGACACGTCAACCGAAATGGTTATTTTGGACTAGAGAAATAAGTGTGACCTCACGCTATGCGGATTATCACTGTGGCGACAGGCACTTTAAGATAAGTCACAATGACTGCAGTTGGTGACTTAGAAACGTTGCGGAATCGGTAGTTAGACCCAAAAATTCTTTGTAAAGGACACATATATGTTGCGCTATATTGGGCGACGAGTGCTCCAGATGATTCCGGTGTTCTTCGGAGCAACCTTGCTCATCTACGCACTTGTCTTCCTCATGCCTGGTGATCCGGTGGAGGCACTAGGTGGTGACCGCGGCCTAACTGAAGCCGCGCGTGCACGCATTGAGGCAGAATACAACCTTGATAAGCCATTCATCGTTCAGTACCTGCTGTACGTGAAAGGCATTTTGACCCTTGACTTCGGCACTACCTTCTCCGGCGTCCCGGTAACAGAGGTCATGCAGAACGTCTTCCCAGTCACGCTGAAGCTGGCGTTTATGGCCATCGTCTTCGAGACCATCTTCGGTATCGCCTTCGGCGTCTACTCCGGTATTCGTCGCGGCGGCTTCTTCGACTCCACCGTTCTGGTCGTGTCCTTGCTCGTTATTGCAGTTCCATCCTTTGTTACCGGCTTCGTCTTCCAGTACATCGTCGGTATTAGATGGGATTTGCTGCCGGTAACAGTCGGCCGCGATGAATCCTTCCAATCATTACTCATGCCGGCAATCGTGCTGGGTGCGCTGTCCTGCGCGTACATCATCCGCCTGACGCGTCAATCAGTCAGTGAGAATATGCGCGCGGACTACGTCCGCACCGCACGTGCCAAGGGCCTTTCCGGTGGCACCGTGATGACCCGCCACGTGCTGCGTAACTCGCTGATTCCAGTCGCAACCTTCATCGGTGCTGACCTTGGCTCCCTGATGACTGGCGCCATTGTTACCGAGGGCATCTTCGGTATCAACGGTGTCGGTGGCACGCTCTACCAAGCAATTCTGCGCGGTGAGCCAACCACCATCGTGTCCTTTACCACCGTCCTCGTAGTGATCTACATTATCGCCAACCTGCTGGTTGACCTTCTCTACGCGGTACTCGACCCAAGGATTCGCTATGCCTAATATCGATCGCAATACAGACCCGCAGGATCTCGGCGAGGAAATCTTGGTCTCCCACGGCCGCCGCGGACAAGACCACTACATCGCTGAGACCGATGAAACCGGCCTGGGCGCCGTTGACGCTGTCAAGGATGAATCGGCCCCTTCATCGCAGTGGGCTGAAGCTTGGCGCTACCTGCGCAAGCGCCCTTTGTTCTGGGTCGCTTCATTCATGATTCTGGTGGCCCTTCTGCTGGCGCTATTCCCATCGCTCTTTACCTCAGTGGATCCCCGCGCATGTGCGCTGGCAAACTCCCTGAACCCGCCTGAGGAAGGCCACATCTTCGGCTTTGACCGCCAAGGCTGTGACATCTACTCCCGCGTTATCTACGGCGCACGTGCCTCCGTTCTCGTGGGCGTTCTGACCACTTTGGCTGTCACCATCATCGGTGCTTTAGTCGGTTCCGTCGCTGGTTTCTTTGGCGGCTGGACGGATACCATCCTTTCCCGTATCACTGATATCTTCTTTGCCATCCCGCTGGTTCTGGCAGCAATTGTTGTCATGCAGATGTTCAAGGAATACCGCACCATCATCACCGTGGTGGTCGTGCTGGCTCTCTTCGGCTGGGTCAATATCGCGCGTATTACTCGTGGCGCCGTGATGTCCATTAAGAATGAAGAATTTGTCCAAGCAGCGCGCTCCGTTGGTGCATCCAAGTGGCGCATTCTCTTCAGCCACGTTCTGCCAAACGCAGCCGCACCAATCATCTCCTACGCCACCGTGGCGCTAGGTACCTTCATCGTGGCTGAAGCAACGCTGTCCTTCTTGGGCATTGGTCTTCCGCCGACCATCGTCTCTTGGGGCGGCGACATTTCACAGGCGCAGGCATCTTTGCGCCAGCAGCCAATGGTTCTGTTCTACCCTGCAGGCGCACTGGGCTTGACCGTATTGAGCTTTATCATGATGGGTGACGTTGTTCGTGACGCGCTCGATCCAAAGGCAAGGAAGCGATAATCCATGACTGAACATAACGCTGAAAAGCCATTGCTGGAGATGAAGGACGTCAAGATCGCGTTCTCTTCCTCCACCGGTATCGTCGAAGCCGTTCGCGGCGTCAACATGACCATCTACCCTGGCCAGTCCGTCGCTATTGTAGGCGAGTCCGGTTCTGGTAAGTCCACCACCGCGATGTCTATCCTGGGCCTACTGCCGGGAAACGGCAAGGTCACTGATGGCCAGATCATCTTCGAAGGCGAAGATATCACCGGCTTTAGCAACAAGGATTATGAGAAGCTGCGTGGCTCTCATATTGGTCTGGTCCCACAGGACCCGATGTCCAACCTCAACCCAGTGTGGCGTATTGGCACCCAGGTTGAAGAATCCCTCAAGGCCAATAACGTGGTTGAGGGCACCAAGCGCAAAGAGCGCGTCGTGCAGGTACTCGAAGAAGCAGGGCTTCCCGATGCCGAGCGTCGCGCCAAGCAGTACCCCCATGAGTTCTCCGGTGGTATGCGCCAGCGTGCTCTCATCGGTATCGGCTTGGCAGCGCGCCCGAAGCTACTGATTGCTGATGAGCCAACCTCCGCCCTGGATGTGACCGTTCAGAAGCAGATTTTGGACCACTTGGAGAATTTGACCAAGGAGCTCGGCAACGCTGTGCTCTTTATTACCCACGACCTTGGTCTGGCAGCGGAGCGCGCTGAGCATCTCATTGTCATGCACCGCGGCCGCATCGTGGAGTCCGGACCATCGCGTCAGATTCTTAAAGACCCGCAGCACCCGTACACCCGCCGCTTGGTGACTGCAGCACCATCGCTGGCATCTTCTCGTATTCGCGCTGCGCGTGAAGCTGGCGTGGAATCCACCGAGCTCATCGCCGGTGCCTCCGAGGAGCGCTCCGAAGAAGCGGTCATTTCTGTCCGCAATCTGACCAAGGAATTCGATATCCGTGGCGCTCGCGGTGATAAGAAGAATTTCAAAGCAGTAGATAACGTTTCCTTCGACCTGCGCCGCGGTTCCACCCTGGCACTGGTGGGTGAATCCGGTTCCGGTAAATCCACCGTGGCCAATATGGTGCTCAACTTGCTGGACCCGACCTCCGGCACGATCGAGTACGAAGGAACGGATGTTTCCACGCTGAGCCGCAAGCAACTTTTTGACCTGCGCCGCAAGATGCAGGTGGTCTTCCAGAATCCTTATGGCTCACTCGATCCGATGTACTCCATCTTCAAGTGCATCGAAGAGCCTCTCAGACTGCATAAGATTGGTGACCGCAAAGCCCGTGAGAACCGCGTGGCAGAACTCCTGGACATGGTTGCCATGCCGCGTTCAGCCATGCGCCGCTACCCAGATGAGCTGTCCGGTGGTCAGCGTCAGCGTATCGCCATCGCTCGTGCACTGGCGCTCAAGCCCGAAGTTATTGTTTTGGATGAGGCCGTTTCCGCGCTGGACGTTTTGGTGCAGAACCAGATCATCCAGCTGATGGCTGACCTGCAGCGTGATCTCAACCTGTCCTACCTCTTCATCACGCACGACTTGGCGGTTGTCCGCCAGACCGCAGATGACGTGGTGGTCATGCAAAAGGGCGCTGTGGTTGAGCAGGGATCTACCGATGAGATCTTTGATAACCCAACGCAGGAATACACGCGAAACCTCATCAACTCTGTGCCTGGTATGCACATCGAGATTGGTACTGGTGAAAACCTCGGTCTGGCGGAGAGCTAACCCGCCTCTCCCCGAACGACAACGCCGCGCACTGTGAACATCGTGCGCGGCGTTTGTTCTTGCCTCAGCTAGCCAAATTACTGGGTAACGCACTCCTGCGTATCCACAGAATCACGCAGCTGAGTTACATCACCAATATGTGATTGCACTTCTTGCGCCGTAATCGCATAACCAGTATCGGTATCATCCACGGATGCACCGAAGATAAGCCCCAACACTGTACCTTCAGGCGAAATCAGTGGACCACCGGAATTACCCTGAACAACGCTGCCGCGCAGAATATAGGATTCGCGCTCAACCCGGTTTTCGGAGTAAATGTCTGGACCTGCAATGGTGACTCGGTCCCGCACGCGGGCAGGGTTGGCGGTAAATGGACCGGAGTTCGGAAAGCCCATCACAACAGCATCATCGCCGGTATTGGCTTGTCCCTCTTCCCAGGACAAGGGCGCAAGACCTAAGTCTGCAGAGTGCAATACTGCGATATCAACCTCTGGGTTGTAGTACACCACGCGAGCTTCTTTAATGCCCAGGACCGTATCAACGTAGGCCGTATCAGTTCCGGCGACCACGTGGGCATTGGTAACCACGTAATCATCAGCCGTGACAAAACCGGAGCCCATCATACGGCGCTGACAACCATCAGCATCCGCGATGACATGCACTACTGATGGCCGTACCGCACGCACCATGTCTTCATCGGCTACTTCAATATTCGGCTCTGCTACTTCCACCGACGCACCATCGTCCCACGGCATCATCACCGGTGGCAGACCAGATTCATTGAGCATCGCCGAAATGCTGCGCGGTAGTTGAGCAAATTCAGCCGGCATGAGGCTGTGAACTTTGCTCAAGATTGTTGATTCACGCAGGCCCTTGCCCACATTGCCCGATAGTCCCGTGGCCAGTGGAGTTGCAACCACCCAGATCAACACGACTGTGAATACAGACATCAGTACTAGGCCGATACTGGAATCAATTCGCTGCGCACCCTTGGTCTTCATCCGATCCCGCAGTGAATGCCCGATGGCGGACCCCATCAATTGTCCAAGCCCGACCAGCAGAATCAGCATGCCGATTGCTAGCAAGAACCTAATGCCTACTTGGTTCGTGACATTCAGAACCACTGGAGCAACGCCCAGTCCGACGACGAGACCAGCAATGATTCCTATTACTGCCAAAGAAGATGAAATGCCGCCTTGGCGCCAGCCGATGGCCATCGCGGCGATAACAGCCACGACGATAAGACCATCAATAATCCAAGACGGGTCCACAAGATCTCCCTTAGGTTTTTAAGTGCTGAACCTACAGGACTTTACTAGACCCGACGTTCGTTATTACGTGAGGCCGCGATGGTCTCATGCAAATCAAAGGTCCTATCCATGTCCCATTCAGTTGCCCAGCCGGTTTTATCCAAAAGCGTTGTGAGCGCCGCGGCGGTAAAGCCCCAAATGATGTAATCATTGATGCGAAAGCTTGGAGAACGCCACCTATCCCACGCCAGCATCAGGCGATTCTCGGGATTGCGTAATTCGGAAATAGGAAGTACAAATACGTCATCTGCTTCTTCAGTGTTGACTACGCCAACTTGGCTGGACTGATTCCAATGTGCGAGCACTGCCGTGATGCGGTTTCGGCGCACCGGCACGCATGTTTCGCCCCAGTCTGCCAAGGGGGTCACGGTCTTTCGATCCAAGCCTGTTTCTTCCCACGCTTCCCGCAGCGCGGTATCAACGATATTGACATCAGGCGGATCTATACGCCCGCCAGGAAAAGCAATTTGGCCCGAGTGCGAGCGCATATGCGGCGAGCGATGAGTCAGCAATACTGTGGCGTCTTCTCTGTTGGTGCCGCCAATCAACATCAGCACAGCCGCTGTGCTTTTCGCCGGCGCCTCATGCCTTTCGGGGTTGCGGTTGATGATCTTTAAGACATCCTCGCCCCGCACATCCAACGCTGGGCTTAACCAATCTGGAGCCAGCTCAGGGCGCAGCTGAGTATTCTCACCGGGCGAGTCAGCAATGGGGAACGTTCCTGCCATATCCCCTATCCTATCCATTTACTTCCGCGCTTAGCTCAGGATTCATTCCTTGGAGTTTTAAGCAGCAAGCGCTTCCTTAATCGAGGTTTCTATTTCCTCAGCTGATGTGAATGGTTGGATGAATCTTTCTTTCACCTCACCGTCAACAACCACAAGCGTAATCGGTATAACACCAGGTAGAGCTAGTGTTCCAGCGAAAAGGTTGGAGTCATCTTGGTAGCTGGGCAAATCAACATCTATGTCATTGAGGAAAGCCGCACCATTGCCGGCATTGCGGTCAGCGTGTACTCCGACCACATTCCACTCGGGGTGCTTCTCCGCCACTTCTTCCAGGTAGGGCAGTTCCTCACGGCAGGGTTCACACCACCAGGCCCAGATATTCACGATAGAAATACCTTCATCGGTTGCAGTCTCGCCTGCAGCATCCCCACCCAAACATGGCAATTCCACACCCGCGACAGGCCCTACCGGACAGTCAGGGCGGTTAGCCACATTGCTATCTTGCGCAGGTTCATCGCTTGCCGCGTCATCAGCCGAGCTTGCCGATGTCTCCTCCACCCCAGAGCTTGGCGCCGCGGTACCTCGAGCCATGTCTTCACCAGAATCATTATTAAGCACCGACATGGCCGCGAGGATTACGCCGATGGTCATCACGATGGCAACAATTATTGAGAGGACAACGCTTCTTTTCACCGTGACTTCTCTTTCTGACGTGGCTAAGAAAATTCTTTTGATTTAGCTTCCGGACGGACTGCCTGTAGTTAGTCTATCTATCAACAAACTCTTTCAGGAAAATGCAGAGGGACAGAGTTTCTGCACTGGGCAATCCATGCACGCGGGCTTCTTCGCGGTGCAGCAGCGCCGCCCATGAAAGATGAGACGGTGAGAAAACATCGTCCATTCATTCGCTGGGATGACGTCGCAGAGTTCTTTTTCAATCTTCAACTCGGTAGTTCCCGCGGCCAATCCGAGCCGGTGCGAGACACGTTTCACGTGCGTATCCACTGCCAAACCCGGGAGACCAAAGGCATTACCGCGCACAACCAGTGCAGTTTTACGTCCCACCCCCGGCAATGACGTCAGGTCTTCGATACTGCTGGGGACTTCACCGTCGAAGTCCCCCACGAGCTTTTGCCCCATCCCGATCAAGCGTTGTGCTTTGGACGGTGCCAGACCAAGGGACTTAATGATGGCAATGATGTCTTCTACATTTGCCTGGGCATAGTCCATGGCTGTTGGATAAGCCGCAAAAAGCTTAGGAGTTACTTGATTGACCCGCACGTCCGTGGTTTGGGCAGAAAGTAGCGTGGCCACGGTTAATTCCAACGGGTTAGAAAAATCCAATTCGCAGTGCGCATCAGGATAAGTCTCAGTAAGAACCTCATTGATCGCGAGTGCGCGGTCGGCGGTATCCATGTCCGGGACCTTACCTTTCTGCCGTTTAGGACCACAATTGTTCAATAATGAAGTGCCCCGAGTTTTGTTCCTAGGCGTTTGCCTTGATTTCCATTATTTCCTGTGGCGGGGTCTGCTTCCAAAATTCGGTTTCCACCTCGACCGGAGTTCGGTATCCCAAGCTTTGGTGGAGCCTAGTCTCGTTCCACCATGACACCCACTCGAACGTCGCGATTTCTACCTCGATCACGTCATCCCACCTGCGGGTATGGATCAGCTCGTTCTTGTAGGAGCCGTTAACGTTTTCGGCCAGAGCATTGTCGTAAGAGTCGCCGACACTTCCGGTGGAAGCGGCAATCCCGTGCTGGGCAAGTCGCTCGTTGTAGACCACGCTGACATACTGCGACCCGTGATCCGAATGGTGAATGAGACCTGTTGTTTCCTCAGCACACACGATCGCCTGGTTGAGAGCTTGCAGTGGCAGTGCTTCGGTCCGCATCGAGTCTGATAACGCCCACCCAACAATCCGTCGGGAGTAAACGTCGGTGACAAACGCGGCATACACAAAGCCTTTCTTCGTGCGCACATACGTAATGTCGGCCACCCACAGTTTATTCGGACCCTGGGCTTTGAATTCACGCTCGACTAAGTCTGGGCGCAGATCAGGCGTGTTAGCTTTTCGGGTTGTGATAGGTGATCCGCCTTTGCCTTTGCCAGAAACACCGGCCAAGCGCATCAGCCGGGCGGTTTGTTCACGACCGATATCAATTCCTTCACGGCGAAGCGCATGCCACATTTTCCGCACACCGTAAACACCGTAATTATCCCGATGAACAGCACTAATGCGATCAACCAGCGCAGCATCGCGAAGGCGACGAGCACTTAATCCACGGGCCTTGGATTGGCGATACCCACGCGAGGTGATAAACCCACCAGCCCGGTTATTTTTCAACGTCTTACAGATGAACTCGACGGAGAAACTACTCCGGTATTCATCGATGAACCGGATCATTTCCGACGTTTTGGGTCGAGTTCCGACGCGAAAAAAGCTGAGGCAGCCTTCAGAAGTTCATTGGTGTCGCGGAGCTCTTGATTTTCACGGCGTAGCCTCGCGTTTTCGGCAGCCAAATCTTCGGGCACGGGTTCTGGGATGTTTCCTGCACGGCGGGCCTGCTGGGTCCATTGACGA
>NZ_JBIMEN010000018.1:0-38438 GCF_043673995.1 Corynebacterium sp. L4757
GAGCGTGTCAAGTATTTTGTGTGTGGGGCTTTCGGTCTGAGTGTTTATAGGTAGTTCGTAAAGCGTTCGGGATAGGCCACGGCCATTTGGTTGATGGCTTGTTTCCAGTTGGTGACTTTCCTGCCTTCGATGAGTCTTCCGCTGGTCGCGGCGGCTTTTCGACCTTCTTTAGCTCGTTTGGCCGCGCGTTTATCTTCGATATTGCAGATCATCAACCACAGCGTCTTAATCGCGGAATCATCATTGGTAAACTGCACGCGGTTGCGAGTGGCTTTACGCAGCTCGTTATTCATCGACTCAATGGAATTAGTCGTATAGATGACCTTTCTGGCCATGGGTGGGAACTGCAGAAACGGCACGAACCGCTCCCACGCATCGGACCAGACTTTCACTGATTGCGGATATTTCTGGCCCAATTCTGATTCGGCGAATTCATCCAACGCTGCGCGCGCGGTTGACTCATCTGGGGCAGTGTAGACCTTCTTTAATGCCGCAGATACCGCCTTACGGTCGCCATAAGCCACCCACCGATTCGCAGCCCGAATCAGGTGCACGACACAGGTCTGCACCATCGAATCCGGCCAGGTCGCTTCGACAGCTTCCGGCAAACCCTTCAAACCATCGCAGCAGACGATGAACACGTCCTGGATACCGCGGCTAGCTAAGTTTGCGCATACATGTGCCCAAAAGGATGCGCCTTCTTCTTTCGCCAACCAGATGCCCAGGATGTGTTTGATACCGTCCATATCCACCCCGATGGCCAAATACGCGGACTTATTGACCACGCGCCCACCGTCACGGACTTTAATTCGTAGCGCATCAAGAAATATCACCGGGTAGAACTCGTCTAACTGCCGGTTCTGCCACATCATGACCTCATCTAAGACAGCATCCGTGACTGCTGAAACTGTCTCATGGGAGATATCAACTTTCATGGCTGTGGCCATATGATGCTGAATATCACGAACGGTCATACCCCCGGCATACAAACTGATGATCATGTCATCAACATCAGTCAGCCGCCGAGAGCCTTTCGGCACCATAGTAGGCAAAAACGTGCCTTCACGATCCCTAGGCACAGTGACATCAACCGGACCATAGTTCGAATCAACCTTTTTGACATAGGAACCATTGCGGTAATTATCGCCGCCACCGGCCGCTTTAGCCTCACGATCGCCTTTGGAATACCCCAGGTGAGCATCCATTTCCGCTTCCAGGCCGCGAGTGACCGAGGCCTGCAACAAGCCACGCACTAAATCATTAGCATCCGTTGCTGTTGAGCCGAGCTCGTCAATAAGCTTGGCTATCTCCGGGTTCGCCAGCAGCTTTTGCTCGATTGCTTTGATCTTCGCGGAATCTTCCGGGTCTCGTTTCGCCACAGAATCCATTATGGTTTATCTCCTTCATGTAAGGGAAACCCCTCACACACAAACCATTAGACACTCTCTGTTCTTTCATTACATTCGCCAGTTAAAGGCTCAATAAAACGCGGCCATCTCTCCGGAAACGCTGTGTGATCTCAACTCTCACCTTCAGTACTCTCAACGTGTGTAAGTCTCCTCAACTTCATCGAGACTTATGTGGACATGACCACTTGCGCTCAAGTCACGGAAGCACAGGTGCATATTCTTTTCCGGTGCTGATCCCGCGCTCATAAAACCGGTAGACTCAGCTCATGAACAATAGCTCCGGTCGCACAATAGCTGACGCTATCGGCAACACTCCGCTGGTTCGGCTCGATAGGCTTGCTCGCAATTGGAACTTCAACTTGTGGGCGAAACTCGAAGCTTACAATCCCGGGGGTAGCGCTAAAGACCGAACGGCTCACGCTATGGTCACTGCGAGCCAGTTAAAACCCGGCGACACTGTCGTCGAATCCAGTTCCGGCAATCTCGGTATCGCGCTGTCACGCGAAGCCGTGCTCGGGGACTGGACTTTCCACTGTGTCGTCGATCCACGCGCGAACCGCACCACCATCGCGCACATGAAAGCGCTTGGCACCGTAGTTCATCAAATCACCGAACCAGATCCTGATACTGGGGATTGGTTGGTTGCGCGTCGGGCCCGGGTAGCAGAGCTCCTTGCGCAGATGCCGGATGCCACGTGTCTAGATCAGTATTCCAATACAGCTGCCTTCGTAGCACACGACGAAGGCACGATGACAGAAATCGTTAACCAATTAGGGCACGCACCGGATCATCTACTGGTGGCAGTAAGCACCACGGGCACCATCGGCGGATGTCTACAACATGTAGCCGCTCACAGCTTAGACACCCAAGTCACTGCAGTGGATGCGGAAGGTTCAGTTCTTTTCGATGGACACCCCGGCACCCGCCATCTTCCGGGGTTTGGCGCAGGCATGGTACCAGAACTGTCCAAGAAAATTTCCCCGCACCGTGTCCTACGTATTGATGACCGCGCCTCCGTCGAAGCTGCCCGAAAACTGGTAAGAACTGAGGCCATCTTGCCCGGCGCGTCCGGAGGAGCTGTCATCGCCGCAGTGGAAAAGCTAAGTGCGGACATCCCGGCTGGCAGTGATGTTGTGGTTATCGTGCACGACGATGGAACGCGTTATATGGACACAATCTATAACGACGAATGGGTGGAGGAAAATCTGTAATGAAGGTGGCAATCATCGGTGGTGGACCCCGCGGCTTGTGGGCCGCCGAGGAACTACTTGAGCTTGCACGACAACGGTCAGCCGACGTGGATCTCCACGTATACGATGACGGGCGTGGGTTAGCTTATGATGTCACTCAGCCCGAAGAATGGCTGGTTAATGTTCGCTCATCTATCATCCGTACTCAGCTAGGAAAATTCGATGACTGGCTGCGTGATCGCGGTGTGGAAACGGAATATCCCCCTCGCCGGATGGTGGGTGAATTCCTCTCGGATTCTTGGGCTGCGTTGAAACAGCATCTTCCCCGGGGTTGCAAGCTAACAGAACACACCACCCACGTGGAAGAGCTTGCACCGGCTGCGGAGTCCAACGGCCGCTGGACTATCCACGGTGAGCGCTTCGATGAAGTCCTGCTTGCTACCGGTCACGCCTTGAGCTGGCCTGGGGCACTATCTCCCGCTAATATCCCTAAAAATGTTCGACTCATTTCTTCGCCTTATCCGGCAAGTAACTTGGAAAGTATCGGGCTTCAGGATCGGGTCTTGGTGCGTGGCGCAGCGCTGACTTTCATCGATATCACCCGCGCATGTCATCCGGCTGTGTTTATTCCTGTCACCCGTACTGGCCAGCTAATGACCGTTAAGCCCGATACCGCAGGCCTTGACCTGAGCGATATTTTGGACGCGGGGTCTAAGAAAATCCGCGAAGTAAAGGACTTGTCCGCCCTTCGAGCGGTGCTTGACGAGGTTTCCCAACAAGTTCAGCAGCACGCTGGCATAGACGATGATGCATGGGGGTTAGGCGTTGCTTGGCGCGACATGTATCCCAGCATTGTAGAACGTGCTTCTTACGAAGGTCGCGACAGTTTAGTTGGATTTGCAGAGTTAGCGCGTGAAATGGAACGGGTAGCATTTGGCCCACCGCCCGAAAGTGCTTCTTACCTCAACGATCTCGTCGAAAAAGGTACTGTCGATATTTCCCATTTGGGCCGCGGAGACGAACCCCTGGCAGACCTTGTCCGAGAGCTCGATATCACCGTGGTTATCGATGCTGTGATACCACCGCCTGGGGTTGTTCCTGGAACTTTAATTAGTCACCTGGTTGAGCAAGGCCACGCGCACATTCGTCCAGGGACGAGAGGATTAGATGTAGATCCTGACGGCACTGTCGTAGGGCAGCAGCATTTAGCTGCGGTAGGACGAATGACCGAAGACGTCGTGTTGGGAAACGACACGTTATCACGCACCCTGCACCGCATCATTCCACGCTGGGCTCAACGTGTGATCAACAGTGCGAGTACTACTCCCCGTCACGCTCATGGCATCCCACCGCTCACCGCTCGTATCGAGCCTTGGGCTCAAGAACTAGCGGCTGCTCCCGCTGCATGTCGCGACCTAGTGCGAGAGTTCGGAAGTCCCGTCAACGTCTTGCATGCAGGTGCTCTTCCTCGCAATATTGACGAACTGGTAAACGCCGGAAAGCAGATGGGTGTTGACACCCAGATTTTCTTTGCTCGCAAGGCTAATAAAGCACTGACTTTCGTCGACGCGGTGCGCGATGCAGGCCATGGCGTAGACGTAGCCAGCGAGCGTGAACTCACACAGGTTCTGGAACGTGGGGTAGCAGGTGAGCGTATCATCTTGTCCGCAGCGATTAAGCCAGATCGTCTCTTGCAGCTGGCTATTTCCAATGGTGTGGTTATCTCTGCAGATTCACGGGCCGAATTTGATCGAATTGCCGCTTTAGCTGGCGACCAAGCCGCCTTGGTTGCTCCACGTGTGGCTCCTGATCCTTCTTTGCTGCCGCCGACGCGCTTTGGTGAAAGATCTGCGCAGTGGGCGGAGCATCTCTCTGTTCCAACTCCTAGTGTCAATGTCGTCGGCTTGCATGTCCACCTCCATGGCTACGCCGCAGCAGATCGTGCTACGGCTCTTCGGGAGTGTTGCGAACTCATTGATACTCTGCGCGCGTGCGGGCATACTCCCCACTTCATTGATCTCGGCGGCGGCGTGCCGATGAGCTACATCGATTCCGCTGAGCAGTGGGCGCGCTACCAGGACGCACGCGCTGCTGTGCTGGATGGTTATGCCGACCCTTTCACATGGAAAGCTGATCCCCTCTCCAACACCTATCCTTTCCACCAATCCCCGATTCGTGGAGCGTGGTTGAAAGACGTACTCTCCGACGGTGTTGCGCAGATGCTCATCGACCGTGGGCTACGTCTGCACCTGGAACCTGGTCGAAGCTTGCTTGATGGGTGTGGACTCATCCTGACCGAAGTTGCCTTTGTGAAAACCCGCAGTGACGGTTTACCTCTGGTAGGTGTGGCTATGAACCGTACGCAGTGCCGGACGACATCCGACGATTACCTTATTGATCCACTACACATCACTGACAGTGATACCAACAATGTCGACGTCGACGGGGAAGAGCTCGAAGCGTATCTGGTGGGTGCTTATTGCATTGAAGATGAGCTAATTTTACGCCGACGCATTCGCTTCCCGCGCGGCGTTGCGCCCGGTGACATCATCGCTATTCCTAATACGGCGGGATATTTCATGCACATTCTAGAAAGCGCATCCCATCAAATCCCCCTAGCCACCAACGTCGTATGGCCGCAAGGCGAGAAAGACGCCATCGAAAATCTCCCCTAATGTCCCTATGCTGGAAGGTGGCCAAAGATTCGTTCGCGGAAAGAGGTAAACACAATGCCACAAGATCCACGCACGCTATATCCAACCGTTGACCCAGAAAAACAAACCCAACCGGAACCAGGCCTTGACGTTGAACTATCTCCACAAGCTGACGTCGGCCTCGACAGCTATAAAGGTAGCGGCAGGCTTCAAGGCCGCAAGGCTTTAATTACCGGAGGAGATTCCGGTATTGGCGCAGCCGTGGCGATCGCATACGCCCGCGAAGGCGCAGATGTCGCCATCGCATACCTTCCTGAAGAACAACCTGATGCCGACCGCGTCATCCAAGCTATTGAAGATGCGGGCCAGAAAGCGTTTGCTTTCCCTGGAGACCTGAAAGACGCTGAATACTGCCGCACGCTGGTAGAAAAAACCGTCGAGGCCCTCGGCGGCTTAGATATTTTGGTCAATAATGCTTCACGCCAGGTGTGGGCAGAAGGGCTGACAAATATCGACGACGATGAATTTGATAAAACCATGCAGGTCAATCTGTACGGAACTTTCCGCGTCACCAAAGCTGCGATTCCTCACCTGCAGCCAGGATCAGCCATCATCTTTACTTCTTCAGTCCAGGCCTACCAGCCTTCAGAAACACTGTTGGATTACGCCATGACTAAAGCCGCGATGAACAACCTATCGAAGGGATTGGCTACCAGTCTCATCGGTCAAGGTATTCGAGTAAACGCCGTGGCGCCAGGTCCATTCTGGACACCGTTGCAACCAAGCCATGGCCAGCCACAAGAAAAGATTGAGGGCTTTGGCCAGCACGCACCAATCGGACGCGCTGGGCACCCAGTAGAGCTCGCCGGTGCCTACGTATTCCTAGCTTCGGACGAAGCAAGCTACGTAGTCGGTGAAACCCTCGGCGTCACCGGTGGATCACCAACACCTTAAAGTCTGACAATTTATCAAGTACCGCTCTCGGATGATGCCTCGACTTGGGCTTCAGACGAGGGCGGCACTTGTTCTGCGTCTAGCTCTTCAACGACTGCTATGACCGTGTCTTGCAGTTTCCAGTCCAATTTTTCAATTCGCTTGTGCAAATCCGCAGTTTCTGCCGGGGACGGCACATAGCCCTCTACTGGGACAACAAACAATTCTGTATGGAAAATATGTCCCTGTTCGCGTACGCGTGCCCGGGCTTGTAAGACCCATGCGGTCTCCCGTGCGCGTTTTTCAACATCTGTGGTGAGCGGGTGTGCAGCTGAGTCATCGTAACGGGTGGCTTGTGCATCGCTCAGGCCAGTTACGGTTGCCCTAATGTTGGTAATTCCGTCTTTGACGATGGACACTGAAATTACGAATGCGGCAATAGAGTCAGCCCACCAGAAGCCAAGTCCAATCCCGAGTACGCCGATAATGGTGGCAGCTGCGGTTCCCCAGTCGGCTTTCGCCATATCCGCATCAGCATAAAGCAGTTTATCGTGTAATTCTTTAGCCAATCGGAGCTTGATTCGGCCGAGGATGACCATGGGGATAGCGGAGATGGCCATGACGACAATCATCAACCACCCCATCCAAATGTCCTGCCCGAAGAGGACAACCACTCCGATCGGGGGTTTTTCCTGCTTTATCAAAGCTGAAATCGATTCAAAGACCAGCAACCCGCCCATAACCAGCAGGGCCAGCGCTGCTGCTTGATGGCCAATCGCTATTGCACGATGATAGCCATAGGGTTGGCGCCGATTCGATGCTATTCGAACAACCCTGGATGCAATAAGAAATGCTAGTGGAGGAACCAGAGATAGCATGTCTTCCACCCACGCACTGCGCATCGCCTGGGACTGCCCAGCCACAGCACCGACCAATACGATCGTAACTATCACGAAACCAATGGTTACCCGTTCCATACGCACAGCTTTACGCATAGTCTCTTGCTGCTGCTCAGGAAGTCGATCGTGCCGCGGTCGCTTGAGTTTAGCCATTCCTAATTTCATGAAATCTCACCAAATTCCTCCGCTAAATAGCGCTCTAACGCAACCATGAGTTCGTTCTCGCCGAGCCTAGTTCCCATAACCATGCTTTCCCCATCTACTTTCGTATAAGGACGGGTGAGCGCCATATGAGTCGACCACGGAGAGGTAGAGGTTAACCCACCGATGACAATATCTAGTTGGTCTTCTTTGATTTTTCCGGCCAGCACGGACTCCGGGGCGCTGTACCATTCGACATCGGCGTCAATGCTTTCCGCGAATCCTTTAATCAGTTCCACTTCCGAACCTGAGTATTCCCCTTTGTCGGAGACTTCCGTCCACGGCTGATGTTCCGAAACCCCGACAACTAAGTCCCCTGTGCGCGCCCGATCAAGGGTCCCGATAGAGTCTGCTGGAATTGTCCCGCAGGCAGACAGAAACGAAACGCAGGCTGTAATTGAAGCCGCCCGCCACCAAATGAGTCGACTCATAACTTGCTCCTTCAATCGTCATAACGCAAACTACGTAAAGTAGACAGGTCAGACTGCCCAATCTTCGGCACATTATCTAGCATTTTTAAGAAGCCTGCTGTGCCCCAGTATATCGCGAACACCACGCCCTACAGCTCGATGACTGTTATGCCTCGCTCAAAGAAATACCGTTCGGGTAATTCGCAATAAATCCTATTTTCGGCGGACCGGCTGTCATGCCGCCCGGGCCACTTATTGGACTTCCGAACTGGAAAACACGGCGGCTAGAAGAGAACAGGTAGCAACACGGTGTGGTCGCTGGTGAAGCCTTAGAGCTGTGCATCGGGCTGTTCAGCTCGTGGCCAGAACCAGCGACAAGTTCTACGCGACTCTGTTATCACTACCGCTTTGCATGCGGCCGCCCATAGCCCAGTTCGAACGTCGAACCATTGTTAAATCACCTAGGCCAACCCAGCCGCGGACTGTGGACTTAGTGGTAGTAGTAAGAAAGCGCGAACCCCGGGGTCATCGCCTGAAATCGAGTTCAGACAATGCCCCGGGGTAGGCTTTGAAAATTTGGCGGTGGCGGAGGGATTTGAACCCTCGGTTGGGGGTTACCCAACACTCGCTTTCGAGGCGAGAACCTTCGGCCGCTCGGACACGCCACCGCGGTCAAGAATACTTGAGGCAGATCTGAGACACCAAATCGCCCCTGCTGGCAGCATGAAACTTAACTGCGCCGGCAGGGGCGATTGAAGGTATTAACGCAAAAGAAAGCTAATTACTTCTCGTCGTCCTTCTTGAAAGAGCCAAGAAACTCGTTGGCCTTATCCTTGACGGAATCAGCAGCATCAGACAGCTTTTCCTTAGCGTCAGAGATAACCTGATCTGCCTTGCCTTCGTTGGCAGTCTTCTCATCACCAGTAGCTTCGCCGTATGCTTCCTTGGCCTTGCCTACGAAATCGTCCTTCTTATTCTCAAAATCACCCATGGTGGGCCTCCCTTGGTTTATTGATGATCTATTACATACGCCATGGTACTGCTAAATTTTTATTTGTGACGTGAACTATTTTCACGAAGGCCCACAAAAAACTCACGTAGGAGCGATTGGCATTCTTCTTCCAGCACCCCGGCGCGCACTTCGGGGGCGTGCAAGGCACCTGGCGCGCGCAAAACGTCCACCAGCGAGCCACATGCGCCGGTCTTCGGCTCCCAGGCACCAAAGACTACTGATTTCACTCGCGCGGCCTGTGCTGCCCCGGCACACATCGCGCACGGCTCCAAGGTGACAACCAGTTCGCAGTCTTCTAAACGCCAGGCATCGGCAAGCACTGCTACCGCTTGCCTGATGGCTTCAACCTCCGCATGTGCGGTCGGATCGGCACGCTGCTCCCGGCGGTTAACGCCGGTGGCCAGCTCTTGGCCATCCGGGCTATAGATCACCGCACCGACGGGGATATCTCCCGCCGGCGTCGTGGCGGCCACCTCCAGAGCACGTCGCATGCGCTGCTCCGCCTGCAGGCGACCTTCGGACTGCGATAAACCCACCGTATTA
Organism: Corynebacterium sp. L4757; assembly: GCF_043673995.1. Taxonomy (NCBI): domain Bacteria; kingdom Bacillati; phylum Actinomycetota; class Actinomycetes; order Mycobacteriales; family Corynebacteriaceae; genus Corynebacterium; species Corynebacterium sp. L4757. Next base: position 9,252 of record NZ_JBIMEN010000018.1, read on the forward strand.
GGAATTAATTTCTTCTTCGAGCTCATCCCCGAAGCCCAGCTCACCCGCAATGCGCAAAAGCATGTCAGAGGGATAATCCTCGTTATTATCCACGTAAGCAGCCAGCTGGTCTTCACTCACGCCTAAGTCCGCGAAGATCGCGAAATCACCGTCGGCATAACCATCCACATCATCGAGGTCTGCTGGATCAATATCCGGAATCTCACACCCAGCGGCTTCCAAAATGCCTGCGGCAAAGTCATCATCCACGGCCATTGTCGCATCAGAAATAAACCAGCGCGCTCCGCCCGGAACTGGACGAACAACAACAAAATAATCATCATCCACGCACAGCATGGCAAAAGCCGCGCCTTCCGCGCGCAGGCGACGCACCGCATTGGCGGCTAGTTGCGGGTCCTCAAAAGGATCATTAAAGCTGCGTACATGCCACATGCCTTCGTCTACTGCTACGGTGACGGCAAATGAGTAGCCCTCAAAGTCATCTTCACTCATATGCGTGAGATTAGTCGGTTTGTGCAAGAATTGTCACTGTGAGTTCAAAAGATGTATTTCGCCCTACCTGCATCATCGGTCTTGGCCTTATCGGTGGTTCCCTCCTTCGGGATGTCGCATCCCACGGCCAACCGGTTTATGGCTTCAACCGTTCAACCTCTGGCGCCCGCGCCGCCGTCAAGGAAGGCTTCGACGCCACCGATGATTTAGTGACAACGCTGCAGCGTGCGGCTGCCGATAACGCCTTGATCGTCATCGCCGTGCCCATGCACGCGGTGGCTAGCATCCTCGACGCTATTCAAGAACATGCCCCGAACTGTGGATTCACCGACGTGGTATCCGTGAAGTCTGAGGTCCTCCGCCTGGTGCGCGAGCGCAACTTGGAAGCACAATATGTTGGCTCCCACCCGATGGCTGGCACCGCTGATTCTGGCTGGAATCATTCCCACACCGGCTTGTTTAAGCGCGCCGCGTGGGCGATTGCTTTTGATTATGCGGTGGAAAATGACAATCCCGGCAAATTCTGGGTTGATCTCTTTTCCGATGTCACCAAGCTAATCCAGCTCGTGGGCGCTGAGGCCATTCCGGTACGCGTGACCAACCATGATGCCGCCGTTGCGCGCGTCTCCCACTTGCCACATGTCTTTGCTGAGACTCTCGCCGTGGTTGGCGACAATGGCGGCATTCTTGCCCAGTCGCTTGCTGCTGGCTCCTTCAAGGATGCCACCCGCGTCGCTGGCACCTCACCGGCGCTCGTGCGCCAGATGTGTGAAACCAATTCCGACGCACTGGTCGAGGCTCTAGATGAAGCCCTCAAGCTACTCACTGAAGCCCGCGATGCTCTCGCTGCCGACCCAGCCGATATCTCGCACTTGGCAGATGCCGGTTACCGCGCCCGCACCCGACTGGACGCCCGCTCCGGTGCGCACAAGAACTCTGTCTCCCCCGTCAAGATTTCTTCCCGCCCCGTGCTCCGCCTCAAGCCCGGCGCATATGGCTGGGTCTCCACCCTCAAGCAAGCCGAGTCCCTAGGCGGCCGCATCGAGGTTTTCTAACCCCTTCAAAGCTCACGTTCAGCGCTTGGTTTCTTTTGAGACCAAGCGCTTTTTCTGCCTTTTATCTCGATAACTAACTTGCCGGGTCGGGATTGCCCCAAAAATGCGAAAACCACACCATCACGATTTAGATCGTGAGAGGGTGTGGCTTGTATTTTAGGAGTTGTGCTTACCAGCCGCGCTCAGCAAGGCGGTGTGGTGCAGGAAGATCCGCGACATTGATGCCGACCATGGCCTCGCCTAGACCACGAGAAACATCGGCGATGACGGATGGATCATCAAAGTGAGTTGCAGCCTTGACGATTGCAGCAGCGCGGGCTTCGGGGTTGCCGGACTTGAAGATACCGGAGCCAACAAAGACACCTTCGGCGCCCATTTGGCGGACGAGGGCGGCATCGGCAGGCGTGGATACGCCACCAGCGACCAACATTGGCACTGGCAGCTTGCCGGTGGTGGCAACCTCACGCACCAAATCGTATGGCGCCTGGAATTCCTTGGCGGCGACGAAGAGCTCATCCTCGTCAAGAGTGCGCAGGCGGTTGATGTCGCCGCGGATGGTGCGTAGGTGACGCACGGCCTCAGAAACATCGCCGGTGCCGGCCTCGCCCTTGGAGCGGATCATCGCAGCGCCCTCAGTAACGCGGCGCAACGCCTCGCCCAGGTTCGTAGCGCCACAAACGAAAGGAATGTTGAACTTCCACTTATTGATGTGGTGTGCGAAGTCTGCGGGGCTGAGCACCTCAGATTCATCAACGAAGTCCACGCCCAGGGATTCCAAAACCTGCGCTTCGACGAAGTGGCCAATGCGCGCCTTTGCCATGACTGGGATGGAGACTGCGTTGACGATTCCCTCAATGAGGTCTGGGTCGCTCATGCGGGCAACACCGCCTTGCGCACGGATATCCGCAGGCACACGCTCCAACGCCATGACGGCGCTGGCACCGGATGCTTCAGCGATCTTGGCTTGTTCCGGCGTGACCACGTCCATGATGACGCCGCCGATGAACTGCTCCGCCAGGCCACGCTTGACAGGCGTTCCTGCGTGCTTCGGAATGCCGCCGTTCTGATTTTCTTCAATAAGTGTTTGTGTCATGAAGGACATCAAACTCTCAAAAGTGGTTTATGAACAGGTCCATACTTAACAAATTGCATTGGACCACTTTTAAAGCAATGATTGTCCTATGCGTTCTGATTTAGTCTCCGCGTTGCCGCTGGTCATTGACACCTCTTCGGCCACGCCCATCCCAACACAGCTGACAAATCAGATTCGTGAACTGGTTGCGGGAAGAATATTAAGCCCCGGTGACCATATTCCCAGCACCCGCGCACTAGCCAAACAACTGGGCATCTCGCGCGGCACCGTGGTGACGGCTTATGACCAATTAGCGGCTGAGGGATACCTGGTCACCACGCATGGCTCCGGCACCACAATTAACCCGCGCTTGCACCTGCTCAAACCCAAAGAATTAGGGACGAATGCAGCTCAAAGCACTCGACCACGCCAGCGCCCACGCACGGGTGCCCGGCAACTCAATATGGATCCTGGCGTGCCTGACACCTCCACCTTGATTGATTCCGCATGGCGGGCTTCCTGGCGCACTGCGGCCTCCAATCCGCCGATTCAAAGACCTACGCAAGGACTTGATGAACTGCGCATTGAGATTGCTGAGCACCTACGCCGGATGCGCGGGCTGATTACGGATCCTTCCCGGATTATTGTTACCGCCGGCGCCCGTGAGGGACTTGCGCTATTGCTGCGCACATTTCCAGGCCCGGCGCGCATTGGTGTGGAATCCCCTGGTTATCCGAGCCTGCGTCAAGTCCCGCAAGTTCTTGGGCACCACATCGTAGATTTGCCCACGGATTCTTCCGGGTTGGTGGTTGATAACCTGCCCACGAATCTTGATGCCGTTTTGGTCACGCCCAGCCACCAATATCCTTATGGCAGTTCGCTGCCCGCTGAGCGCCGCACCGAGCTCATCAACTGGGCTGAGCACACCAATACGCTGCTGATTGAAGATGACTTCGATTCTGAGCTGCGCTATGTCGGTATGCCGCTTCCGCCGTTGTCTTCCCTGGCGCCCGAAAGGACCGTATTGCTGGGCACGTTTTCCTCAGTACTGACCCCGCAGATTTCCTGCGGTTATCTCATTGCCGCACCTGCCTTAATGTCACAGCTTGCGGAGCTGCGCGGCGTACTTGGCCAACCGGTCAGCGCCATTACGCAGGCCGCCGTGGCGAATTACTTGAACACCGGGGCTTTGCGTCGGCGTACGCAACGCCTGCGGCGCGTGTACCGCCGTCGGAGAACAGAAGTCATCAATGCCTTTGAGCAGGTTCAAGGCGCAGAGCTTCGCCCCATCCATGGCGGTCTGCATGCAGTACTCATTTGCGATAAGCCTGCCGATGCCATCGTCGCCGAACTAGCTAACCGCAGCATTTCCGTCACCGCGCTTTCCCAATACTGGGGCGGCAGCAGCCTGGCCGAAAATGGCATCGTCTTTGGCTTCGGCTCCCACGATGATGACACCCTCGATTGGGCGCTCGCCGAGATTGCTGATGCAATAGATATCCCCACGAACCTCAAGAATTAAGCCTGAGGATTGCGGGGAAAGTACAGCTACTCGTCCGAGTCCGGATCTGAATCTAGTGGAGTTAGGTTATTGAAATCGACGCAGGTAGCGCTAGATCTACCACGAAGTTTATCGTCAGCACTCTTTAATTCTGTTGATAAAAGGAGTGGAATGGCTAGCATGACTTTCAATACTGCAATGCCTGCCGCGCATTCTGTTCGCGCTCCGCGCGAGCGAATCGCCTATCTTGATGCGGCACGCGCCTTGGCTATCATCGGCATGTTCTTGGCACATATCGCTATCTTTGCACCGCTTCCAGCGTCCCTCGAATTCCTTGTATCAGGACGTTCCGCGATCATGTTTGCGGTGCTCGCGGGTATATCAACCACGCTGATTGCGCGTAGCCATGCGGCTACTGAGCACCAACGCTTGGGCTATATCAATGCCTCCGGCTCCCGCGATCTGCTGATCCGCGCCATCATTTTATTCTTGATTGGTATCACGCTGCCGCTGATTAGCGTGGGCTCAATCGTCATCTTGAGCACTTACGCTGTGCTCTTCTTGTTGGCTATCCCCTTGCTTCGCTTATCCACTCGTGTCATCGCCATCCTGACGGCTCTCACAGCGGTCATCACCCCGTTGCTGTCTTTCTGGCTCCGCACCATCTGGCCAGATACAAGTGAGGAAATGGTCATTGGCGGCGTCCCCACCATTTTCAGTTTCACCAGCGTGCCAGACACCGTGCAGGCTTTGCGCCAATTGCTTTTCGATGGCATGTATCCCGTCCTGACCTGGATCCCCTTCCTGCTCGCGGGCATCGTGATTGGTCGATTAATCCTCGATTCCGCTTTCACTTCCCGCCTCGCTGCCATCTGGGGCGCGGCACTAGCCATCGTGGGCTATGGGATCAGCTTCTTACTCGTGACGTTTACCAATTACTTGTCTGAGCGCATCTCCGTGTTCCGCGGGATGGATCCTTCCCTTGCTGAAGCAACCGATGACCAGCTCATGGAACAATTCGGCACGATTGCCTATTCCGACTTTGGCGTCACCAGTATTAATGATCCCCGCAGCCTCATATTCGCTTCCAGCCACTCCGGTTCCATTACTGAAATCATCGGCGGTATCGGTTTCGTACTTCTGGTTCTGGCTCTGTTGTCACTGATCGAACGCTTCGCTGCGCCCGTGCTCGCGCCGTTTAGCACTCTCGGCAAGATGCCTCTGACCTACTATGTCGGCCACATCATTGGGTTCTTGGTGCTTGCGATATTTGGCTCAGGGCAGATTTCTATCTGGCTCGCGCTCGTCTACTTCATTGTCTTGCCCATGGCCTTCGCTGCTATTTGGTTCCGGTTATTCCGCCGCGGCCCACTGGAAGCACTAATCCACGGCGCAACCAAGCTCGCAGCCCCTAAGAAGCCAAAATCTTAGTCATCTTTTTCAGTCATTTCCCGAGGAGCAGGAAATAACTTCTCCCCCCTCCCACCTCGCATACTAGGCCGGGGAGGCTAAGGGAACAACGAAGAAACCCCAGTCAGATTGGCTTTTAGCCGTTCTAACTGGGGTTTTACACTGTGCGCCCGAAAGGATTCGAACCTCCAACCTTCTGATCCGTAGTCAGATGCTCTATCCGTTGAGCTACGGGCGCAGTCCATTGCCTGAAGCCTTTAAGGCGTTCCTTGCAACGTGGATTAACTATACTCACACTTTAGCAAACTGACAAAACGCCAGGTTATTATGTATTTTTCCGCGATTTTAACCGTTGTTCATCTACACTTTAAACAGCTCTTGGGCACGACGCTATTCCGAAAAGCGAAACAGTCCAGCCCTTCACCATGAAGGCAAAGGGCTGGACTGAATGACTTGTGATTTTACGTCGTGTGAACTGAGACTAAATCACGAGGCCGAAGACCGGGATAGCAACGAAGTACGCCGCGAGAGTGATGAGCACCAGCGCGATGAGGTTGAGCCAGACACCGCCCTTGATCATCTCGCCAATCTTGACGTAGCCGGAGCCGAACGCAATCGCGTTTGGTGGCGTTGCCACTGGCATCATAAACGCACAGGTTGCAGCCAGAGCGACTGGGATGGTCAGCAGCAGAACATTAGCTTCGCCGCCCTCAGTCAGGCCAATACCGACAGCCACACCGCCCATGATTGGGAGGAAGGTAGCGGCAGTTGCGGTATTAGAGGTGAACTCAGTAAGAATCAGGACCAACGCCGCCACAGCAGCCATCAATAGGAAGATAGGCAGGCTGCCCAGCCCCTTGGCTACCTCACCAATCCACAGCGACAGGCCGGAAGCGGTGAATGCTGCAGACAGGGACAGGCCACCACCGAAGAGCAAGAGAACGTCCCATGGCATCTCATTTGCGGTCTTCCAGTCCAATAGGCGCACACCGGTCTTGCGGTCAGCGGGCAAGGTGAACATCAAGACACCGGCGGCGATACCAACAATGGCGTCGTTATAAGGGATGTCCCACGCAAAGGCATCGATAAGCAATGGCAATGCCACCCATGTGGTTGCTGCCAGCAGGAAGATGATGCCTACCTGAATCTGCGGGCTAGTCCACTTGCCCAGCTTCCGAATTTCTTCATCAATGAGCTCTTTACCACCAGGAATGTGGTCCATCTCTGGCTTAAAAACAGTAATCAAAACAAGCCAAGCAATGACGGTAAAGACGAAGGCTATTGGCAGGCCCACGAGCATCCACTGGCCAAAACCAATCACGATGCCATGAGATTCACTCATATAACCAGCAAGCAGAGCGTTCGGTGGGGTACCAATCAAGGTACCCAAGGAACCAATGGATGCAGAATAGGCAATAGCCAACATCAAGGCGGTAGCGAACTTCTTCTGGTTCTTCATGCCGCCAACGGTTTCCGCGGTCAGCTGCAGTACGGAAATACCGATAGGCAGCATCACAACGGCGGTCGCCGTATTAGATACCCACATGGACATAAAGCCCGTTGCGATCATAAAGCCAAGAATCAGGCGCCTGGGCGAGGTACCCACGACCTTGACCACATACAACGCCAAACGGCGGTGCAGGTTCCACCGCTGCAGGCCCAAAGCCAGCAAAAAGCCACCCATGAACAGGAAGATTGTGGAAGACGCATAAGGCGCACCCACCGCAGAGAACTCCGCAACACCCGTTACCGGGAAAATCACGATTGGAATCAAAGCGGTAGCGGCCAAAGGAATGGCTTCAGTCATCCACCATGCACCCATGAGCACCGTGGTTGCGGCGACAATACGGAGGGACTGGTGAGAGTATTCAGCCTCTGGGTCAGCGCCGGTTGATTGCAAAACTGTTTCTACAGAATCGGAAGGAAAGAACGCGTAAACGAGCGCAGCGAGGATAAGGCCAACGAAGATACCGGTTACTTGGCGGCGCCACTCGGCTTTCTTTACACCCTGATCTTCCTCCCCTGCTGCCTCGTGCGTCGATTCTTTTGTCACTGGGGTCGACATATGATTGTGTGCTCCTAAAATGCTCGGGACACATTCCTGGAAACTAGGAACCCCAAATGCCTTTTGAGACGGAGTTTCGAATCTTCCTGAAATGAAACTCTGAATAAAACCGCGGCTTTTAGAGACCCTGTTCACAGAATGCGGTTAGGAACAACGTACAAAATTTCTTTGCAAAAAGGGAACTTTGGGCGATATCGATATCAAAACTACACCCAAAATTCCCCCCGGCTACGAGCGGAATTACACAGTTGGGACTCGTGTGACCTTTTGGATTCTTGCTAATTTACCCCTTTACAAACCTAACACGGACTTGGCAATGAGGAAGTAAATAATCAGACCAGTTGCATCACAGAACGTGGAGATAAAGGGGTTGGAAAAGACGGCAGGGTCGGCACCGATTGTCTTCGCCAAAATAGGCATGAGACCACCCACCGTTGCGGACATGGTGCAGACTAATAGCAAGGTCAGTCCGATTACTATGCCGATATCAAGGTCATAGACCAACGATGCCAAGATGAACCCGAGCGAGCCCAACAAGGCACCCAACAATAGGCCGACACGTAGCTCGCGCCAGAGCACCTGTAGGAAGTCTTTGGAACGGACATCGCCGAGTGCCAAAGCACGGGTGACCGTCGTTGCAGCTTGGTTGCCGGTATTACCACCGGTGCCCGTCAGCAGAGGGATAAAGAGGGAAAGCACGACAGCGGCGGCGAGGGTGTCTTCGAAAGTATCAAGCACCTTCACCGTCAGCAGCGCCGAGACAGCCAGCACTAATAGCCACACGATGCGTGAGCGCACCAATTTCAGGAGTGGCGTAGACATATACGGCTGCTGCAGTGCTTCGGTACCACCAGCACGCGCGGAGTCCTCAGTGTCTTCTTCCTCCACGATGTCAGCAGCATCATCCCAGGTCAGGATGCCAACAAGGCGACGCGATTCATCCACGATCGGCATCGCCAGATAGTCCAGCGCCATAAACCAACGCGCAGTTTCCTCCGCGTCATCATTCGCATAGGCAAAGACTGGGTCATTCATTAGGTCTTCCACCAGGCGGTTACCGCGAGCAGTAAATAGCGTACGAAATGACACCACTCCGACTAGTCGGCGATCTTTTCGCGTGACCGGCAGTGTGTAGATGGTTTCCAAATCATCAGCGGTTTCACGCACGCGTGCCAGAGCTTCATCCACGGTCATTTCGCGATAGATTTCCGGCACCTCAGGGCTCATGCGCCTGCCGATGCTTCCCTTCGGATACCCCAGTACCACTCCGGTGACATCACGTTCGTCCTTATCCAAAGAACGAAGCAGGCGATCGGCAATCTCTGCGGGGAGCTCATCGAGCAAAGAAACTCGGTCATCTGGGTCTAGCCCATCGAAGAATTCGAAGACCTCAGCATTACCGAGCTCATCAATGAGGTCCGCCTGGTGCGCGGAGTCAAGAGCATCGAAAACTTCAATGGAACGCTGCCGCGGCAGAAGGCGCAACGCCAGCGCCGCACGCACCGCGTTGTGACGCTCAACAAGGGCGATCACATCTTTAATAGGTGTATCCGCCAGAAGCTTCTGTAATCGAGGTGCATCTTTCGGATCGATTGATTTCTCTGTTTTCAGCCAATCTTCCAAAACTTCCATTGACTGTTCGGTCATTTCATTCATGTGCACCTCCATTAGCCACATCGGTCCCGCACGTGATGCAGGATGTGGGAGCAATCTACTCAAGCCCTACCCAGCTTAGACTGCCTCAGAATGAAACGCCGAAAAGCGATTTACGCACTTAAAGCACGCCTTTTAACTAGGAAACAGAAACTATCTGCTCCCATACGAAAAGCGGCGCTTCCCTTACCAATGAAGGTATGGGAAGCGCCGCTGTCACTACAGCTCGGCTAGTCAACCTCTACACGAGGCGACTAGGACTGAATTCCGTGATTCTTAGAATACGTTGGAAGACAGGGTGCCGATAGCTTCGAAGGACTGGGAGCTGAACTCGCCGACGAAGTCAGCAACGCCGGAGAAAACATTGGACAGAAGATCGATGATCTGGGTGAACATATTGCGATCCTTTCAAATAGGTTTCCGCTCGCCATCCGACGAACTTGTACCTCGAGTGTGCAGCGCCGCAGCCCATCAACGCAATCCCCCGGGCTGTCCATTCATAACATCCACCAAGCGCATAATATGCATCGGTAATGAAAATATGTGCCTCAAAAGGCGTTTTCTCAGATCTCAGACGCGTGAATCTCGCAACTTTTAGGGACACAAAATGCCCCAAAACGGGGGTGCCGCTTGAGGTTGACGTCAACATAACCGCTGGCGAAAGGAACCTATCTATCTCCACGGGGACGAATTAAGCGCTAATAATATGCACCACTGACTTAAACCATTAAGCCCATCTTGCACCCGAGTCGACTGTCTTTAACCTGTCACATTGATAATGTCGATACTAGAACACGCACGATCGTTTTGCAATACTTCTGCGTTACTTAGATCGAAAAATTTGTGAACTAGTGTACAAAAGCACTTTCAGAAGTAACGCCAGTCGCGCCCAGACGATGTCTCACGGGCAATCCCTCATGCTGGATAACCATTTCAAGATATGGAACAGCGCCGATGATGCGGACGGAATATTTCCAGAATTAGGAGTTGGAGCTCTCCCAGTACAGGACGCTTTTTGAGGAGATTTACCTAATTAATGCAGATTGAAAATCTAAGCCTCAAGGGAAAGTCACCACCTACACAAACCAGCAATCCCACAGCCTCAATACCAACTCCAGGCGTGCGCGTTTTCCTGGGAAATCCCTGAACAAACGACTCGGAAATGACCCACAGGTTTTTCTAAGATTTCACGGGATTCTCAAATCTCTTAACAAAAGATGACGTGCTCGTGCTCACGTTTCCTAGTTTGTTACTTCCCTTGGACCAACGCTCTTGGTGGGAACAGCACAACGACAACCTGCAGCTAAGACTCAGGCTGAAATAACAAAGAACCAGCGTAAAAAGCATTCACGCTGGTTCTTCGGGGGTTAAATAAACCCCATGAGCGGAGACGAGAGGATTTGAACCTCCGGCCCTTCGTTAAAAGGGCAACTCATTAGCAGTGAGCCCCATTCGGCCGCTCTGGCACGTCTCCTATATTGCCATTGAATAGGCGGTGTTCAGCATACCTGCCACTTCCCTAAGGAACCAAATAGGGGTCGAATTGTGTCACAATTCGAGGTCAGAGGGCACACAGGTTACTACTTTATACTCGGTAAACATGAGCACCATTTGGAACTTCGTACTGAATGTCATCGCGATCGCCGCAGGCCTGTGGGTCATCGTGGAATTTGTCCCCGGAATTGAGCTATCCACCGCACCCGAACAAGAGCTCACTGCCTTTTTGATACTCGCGGTGGTCTTTGTCCTGGTTAACACCATCGTCGCACCAGTCATGCGTGTGCTGGGCTTGCCGCTGACATGTATCACGCTGGGACTTTTCGCACTGGTCATCAACGGACTGGTCCTCATGATCGCAGAATGGCTCTTTAACACCCTGGGCTACCAAGGCTCACAATTCACCGTCGATGGATTGTGGCCAGCAATTATCGGCGCCATTGTTTTGGGAATCATCTCCGGCATCGTGAACTTCTTCACCAGCCCTCTGCGTGCGAGAAGCTAAAGGCTTTCGCACGCAACGTTGACCCCCATACGTTAAATCTTTCGTGTGAGCGCAGATTTAACCTCCGGCGAAGGGTGGAAGGACATCGACGCGGAAGACATCGGCAAGCGGTGTGGCTTTATCGCCGGCTTTGCCGTCCAGCAGAAAAGAGCAGCGCTCCAAAACTTCTGCCATGGAAGTACCGGCGCCAGTCGTGCCGGTATAAGTAGTGGACAAATAATTCAGTAGATCGCCCAGCGTTGCCGGGGTACCTGAGCCGCTAATCGATGTGTGGGCACAACCAGCGGCGTCCCGGGCAGCGGCGAAGAAGTGCACGTCAACCATAATTCTTATCCTACAATGAAGATATGACCTCGCCGGAATCTTATCGTGAACAAATAGAACAGCTTCTTTCCTCGCATGTTCACCGCACGAGCATAACGATTCCCATAGCCCAGGCACTCGGGCATGTGACGGCCAATGAGATTACTGCTGAGTTTGATTCCCCACGGTTTAATAACTCGCAGATGGATGGCTATGCCCTCCCGGATGCGGCTGGTGGCACCTTTGAGGTTGCTGCGACGATTGCCGCTGGTGCCATACCGGCGCCACTTGAGGGCAAGGCCGCACCGATTATGACCGGCGCTGCGGTGCCCGCTGATGCCGTGGCCATCGTCCCCGTTGAGCACACGAACCCAGCAGAATTTTTGCACCCCGGTGAAACCATTGATGTACCGGCTGTCGACGCGGGGCAATTTATTCGGAGGCAGGGTTCTGATATTGCTGCGGGAAGTGTCGTCATTCCTGCTGGTACCACGTTGACTGGTGCGGGTATTGCGACACTCGCTTCACAATCTATTACAGAAGTCGATGTCATCCGCCCGGCGCGAATACTCATTTGCACTGGTGGTGCGGAAATTAGCGTAGATAACGCAGATAACAAGGCCACCATTCCCGATGCGAATGCGCCGATGCTGCGCGCCATCGCATCACAGGCCAATATTGAGGTGATTGGGCATGTGCGCACTGATGATGATCCGCAAGCCCTAGCGGCTTCGTTGAGTGATGCAATCACTCAACACCAGCCTGATGCCGTGGTGACCTCCGGTGGAATCAGCGCCGGCAAATTTGAAGTGGTGCGCCAGGTATTGGAAAGCGCTGACCCTAATGCCTGGTTTAACCACGTGGATCAGCAACCTGGCGGGCCACAGGGCATGGCTGTATTTAAAGGTATTCCGTTTATTTGCTTGCCCGGCAATCCTGTATCCACTTTGGTCAGCTTTCGTCTCTTTGTTGCGCCCATACTGGGCCATGCGCCGGAACCGACATTCGCTGTGCTGGCGGAGCCTGCCACAGGAATTGCACACCGTGAGCAGTTTCGCCGCGGACGCATCAGTCATCAACCAGATGGCACGACTATCGCCCACATTATTGGCGGGCCCGGTTCGCATCTGATCAGCCAAGCCGTGGAAGCTACCCATCTCATCCGCATTCCCGTCGACGCCACGCTGAGTGCCGGCGATGCCGTGAAGATCTATGAACTCTAGGAGCGTCATGACACGTACTGGTTTAGTTATTGTTGCCTCAACACGTGCGGCAGCAGGCGAATATGAGGATCGCTCAGGCCCCATTGCGGTGGAGTTCCTGCGCAGACAGGGCTTGGATACCCCAGATGCCGTCATTGTCGCGGATGCCGATATTCAAAGCGCAGTTGATAAGGCTCTGACCGGCACGGATGTACCAGATGTGTTATTAACCTCAGGCGGAACTGGGATTACCCCAGATGATCTCACTGTTGAAGCAATTAACCCGCACATTAAAAAAGAGTTACCTGGCATCGCGGTGGCATTCTGGAATAAGGGCTTGGAATCTGTTGCCACCGCTGCACTATCCCGGTGCATCGCGGGAGTTACTGACCGGACTTTTGTCATGACGCTTCCTGGATCCACCGGTGGCGTGAAAGATGGATGTGCGGTGCTGGAAGGAATTCTGGATCACCTCATCAGCACGTTGAAAGGAAGAAATGACCACTAATCACGACCCTGCTTTTGACCCGGACTATGTTCATGAGCAGACCGGCAAGGTCATCGGCGCGGTGATGGTGACAGATCCGATTGAAAAGATCATCACCCAGGCCCGCGCGGAGACAGCCACCGCAGCCATGGGTGCGGTGGTGACTTTTGATGGCGTGGTCCGTGATCATGATGGCGGCCAAGGCGTTAAGCAGCTGGTTTATACCGCGCATCCCACTGCACAGCAGGAAATTAAGTCTGTCACCGCACGGATTAGCACCCAGCACCCGCACGTACGTTTATGGTGTGCACACCGCACCGGCACGTTGAATATTGGTGATTTAGCTTTCGTGGTCATCGCCGCTTCCGCGCACCGCCGTGAGGCATTTGAGGCTGCCGCCGCGCTTGCCGATGCCGTTAAGGCCGAAGTGCCCATCTGGAAAGAACAGACCCTCAGCACCGGCGGCACGCAGTGGGTGGGACTCGAATAATGTCGACGCTTACTCCGCGAGAAATCTCCCGCTACCGCCGCCAGCTATCCCTGGCGGGTTTCGGTCCAGCTGCCCAAGACAAACTGCATGATGCCCATGTCGCGGTGATAGGCGCGGGCGGCTTGGGATCTCCTGCCTTGCTGTATTTGGCCGGCGCTGGCGTTGGCCAAATTACTATCTTTGATGCGGACGAGGTGGATATTTCCAACCTGCACCGTCAGGTCATTCACACTACAGACCGAATTGGTGTCAATAAAGCAGAATCCGCACGCCTGGCTTTGGCTGCATTAAATCCTGATATCACCATCAACGTGGTTGAGCAGCGCCTGGATGAGCACAATATTATTGACCACCTGCGCGGCGCGGATGTGGTGCTCGATGGCACGGATAACTTTGCCACCCGCTATAACGCTTCATGGGTGTGCGCGGTGCTGGGTATCCCGCACGTGTGGGCATCCATTTTGGGCTTCGATGCCCAGCTCACCGTCTTTTATGCCGATCATGGCCCTATTTATGAGGACCTCTTCCCTATCCCACCCGCACTGGGCTCGGTTCCCTCCTGTTCACAAGCAGGAGTGCTCGGTCCGACCGTCGGCGTGGTGGGCTCAGCCATGGCATTGGAAGCCATCAAGCTCATTACTGATGTGGGCACCCCGCTAATTGGCAAGATTGGTTACTTCACAGCACTTGAGGGCACATGGGAGTACATCCCATTAGTCGGCAACCCCCAAGTTACTGAGCATGTGCGCCAGCGCGGCCCCACCCAGGGCGCGGAAGCTTTTGAAGAACCACCGGCCACAAATGCCGAATCAGAAGAATCCAGCATCCCTGAAGTTGATGATATCCCCGAGAATGCCCTCGTCATCGATGTTCGTAACCCCGATGAGTTCGAGCAATTTTCTATCCCGGGCACCGTAAAATTCCCTCTGCCGCGCATCTTGGACGGCGAAACCCCCGAAGAAATTGCCCACGCACTGGCTGCATCCCGTCCGGTGGTGCTGCACTGCGCCGGCGGTATTCGCTCCGCACGCGCGGTGGAAGCGCTTAATCGACGCGGATTCACCGAAGGACTCTTCTCACTGCGCGGTGGCATCGACGCTTGGTTAGATAAACAATAAAAGTCTGGCATAAACCCCTCATGAGCAGTGGTTTATGCCAGATCATTGTTGAAAAATTTGGCGGAGACGGAGGGATTTGAACCCTCGGTGAGTTTCCCCACGCTGGTTTTCAAGACCAGTGCATTCGGCCGCTCTGCCACGTCTCCGTGCGCTTGAATAATCAAGCACTCCGAAAAGATTACCCGATCGGGCCTTAAAGACTAAAACTGCGTGCCAGATTACTCAAACTTCATTAGCGTGGAGGACATGACTGATTTCATGAAAGCAATCGTCCAAACCACCGAAGGTGACCCGGCCGGTCTCGAACTTCAAGATGTACCTCGTCCTGAGCTGCAACCAGGCGAGGTTCTCGTCAAAGTTAAGGCCGCTGGCGTCAACCGCGCTGATCTCGCCCAGTCGCAGGGCAACTATCCACCACCAGAGGGCGCATCAGACATTATTGGCCTCGAGTGCGCTGGTGAAATCGCTGATGCTGGTGACACGAACCGCACCGTGGGTGAAAAGGTCGGCGCACTACTAGTTGGCGGCGGCTATGCCGAATACGTAGCGGTACCGGAAGGTCAGCTGCTGCCTATCCCTGAGGGCTGGTCTTTCGCTGAGACCGCCGCGGTCATTGAGACGGCCTGCACCGTCTGGTCCAATATCGTGATGGAAGTTGGCCTGACCAAGGGCGAAACCATCTTGATTCACGGTGGTGGCGGCGGCATTGGCCTGATGGCTATCCAAATTGCCAAGGCCATCGGCGCAACCGTTGCTGTGACTGCCGGTTCCGCAGAAAAGTTGGAGGTCTGCAAGTCTTATGGCGCAGATATCCTCATCAACTATAAGGAACAGGATTTCGCTGAAGAGCTGAAGAATCAATGCAACGTGATTCTCGATATCATCGGCGGGCCATACTTGAAGAAGAACATGTTCGCGCTGACTGAAGGTGGCCGCATGGTGACCATCGGCCTGCAGGGCGGCAATAAGGCTGAAATCAACATGGGTGTCATGATGATGAAGGGTCTCTCCCTACACGGCACGACGCTGCGTCGCCGTTCGCTCGAGGTCAAAGCAGAAATCGTGCGTCAGACGACAGAAAATGTGTGGCCAATGCTGGAAGATGGTCGCGTCAAGCACCACATCCACGAAGTCCTTCCGCTGGCTGATGCATCCACGGCACTTCAGCACCTCATTGATAGCTCCCACACGGGCACGCTGGTTCTCGAGCCTTAAGAGCCTAGCGCTATCGCGCAGCTCTTACGTGAAAAACTATCGTGTAATTCCTTAGGCGAGCGAGGCAACGACGCGGATGAGATGCTCGATATCTTGATGGGTATTAAAAGGGCTCAATGACACGGTGACAGCACCGCCGATGTCATCCGCACCCATCTCGGTGAGCAACTCGCTGCGTGGGGTCAGCGTGGTCACCAGATTATTGCCGAACAGGCGCTGGTGAACGGTTTCCGCAGGCACGCCTTGGACCGCGAAAGACAGGCGCGGAATCCGATTATCGGTACGCGCTGCCGCAGCAGCCTCACCCGTGACGCCCAGAATATGCACGGCGGACAAAGTGCCCATGAGCAAATAGAGTTCATCGGCAAGCCCGCGCATGTACCCGGCCACGTCTTGCATCGACTGACGCAGACGCGTGCGGCGAGATCCACGCAATTCATCATCTGGATCACCCAGTTGCGCGAAGTGATCCACTAAAGGACCAACGCCACCAGCAAGACCAGCTGAGATACGCGATTCCAGCTGCTCACGCCCTACGCTCAGACGCTTGAACATCGTGGAATCACGAAATACCAGCGCAGAAATCTCCGGTCCACCCAGCTGCGCCAGATCGATGCCGACGACGTCTGCACCGAGTTCTTCAATATCGATTGGGCGATACGTGGCAAGCGCAGAGACATCGACAAGCGACCATGCTCGTGAGGCATCACGAACGATGTCGGTGATCTCCTGAACCTCGGTCACCGCTCCCAATGTTGCGTGTGCAGCGGTGAAAGACACCAACCTGGTCGAGCCATCAACTAATTCAGTGAACTGATAGCTCGGAAGCTCACCTGTTCCAAGATCGGGCTGCGCCCAACGAATATCCGCAGGAAGATTCAATAAGGATGCCGAGTCAAGGCGCTGCAAAACTACGCTGGAATTGCGGCGCAGCAGCGGCTGAATATTTGCCGCCAGACGCGAATATAAAACGGGCAAACTCGGACCCAAAACCACAGCATCATGATGAGCGCCTGTGAGATCGGCAATAGCCATGCGCGCAGTCGCGATAAAATCAGTGCGTTCCAGCCGGCCAGCCGTCACCGGCGCCGAGTGCGAACCACCAGCTGCCTCAACGGGTGCCACGGCTGGCGACATGCGAAAAGCACGTGCCACACCTGCGGCAACTCGCTCCGCAATCTGCGGCGTATCGTGCGCGTTAAGGTATGTCCACCCGTCTGACAACCCTGAATAAAGGCCGCGCACGCTAGCAACATCCACGTTGAGATCTCCCTCCTGCTGGCCTCATCGCACACTACTCTATACCGCTTTAAGGGCGGGTGAAAACCAACAATCTGGCTCAGTGGCACTAGGGTATTCGGCATGGAGCAAGATAAAAATTCACTCGCCGCGGATATCGCGCGTATGACTGGCACCCCAGAAGGAGAATCCGTACCACCGTCGCACTCGGCGACCTTTGGTGCGGCCTTCAAGGACTTGGTGCAGGGCGCGCGGCAGCGCGAGTTGTGGTTAATGTTGGGCCTGCAGGACATCAAGCAGCGCTACCGCCGTTCCGTTTTGGGACCTTTCTGGATCACCATTGCAACAGGTGTCATGGCGCTCGCTCTGGGACTGTTGTACTCCATGCTGTTCCAGCTTCCACTGGCTGACTTCCTGCCGCACGTCACCGTCGGTCTGATCATGTGGAACTTCATTTCAGGCGCCATTAAAGAAGGCTCCACCATCTTCATTGATAATGAAGGGCTGATTAAGCAGCTGCCCGCACCTCTATCGGTGCACGTCTACCGCCTGGTGTGGCGACAGACGCTATTTTTGGGCCACAACATGATCATTTGGTTGCTGCTCATTATTATCTTCCCTCGCACGCTCGGTTGGGAATTCTTCCTAGTTATTCCGGGCTTGCTGCTGTTGATTGTGAATGGTGTCTGGGTCGCAATGTTCTTCGGCATTGTTGCCACCCGCTTCCGTGATGTTGCTCCACTGCTGGAAGCACTGACCCAGCTACTGTTTTATGTCACGCCGATCGTGTGGACCACCAAGACGCTATTGGACCAAGGTGGCGCTGTGGCAGAGCGCGCCCGCATTGCGGAGATTAACCCGCTTTATCACTACCTTGAGGTTGTTCGTGCCCCACTGATTGGTGAGCCGGTAGCGGCTTATCACTGGTGGATCGTGCTGGCATGTACCGCTATTGGACTATTTGTTGCCATGATGGCGATGCGCCAGTGGCGCTTCCGCGTGAGCTACTGGGTATAAGGAGAACCATGGTTTCCATTGATACGTATAACGCGTGCGTTGACTTTCCTATCTTTGATGCAAAGTCACGCTCCTTAAAGAAAGCCATGCTGTCTTCCGCGGGCGGCGCCATTGGCCAAAATGATGACAATGTTGTTGTGGTCGAGGCGCTCAAAGACATCAATCTTCACCTGCGTGAGGGCGACCGCGTTGGCTTGGTCGGCCACAACGGTGCCGGCAAGTCGACCTTGCTGCGTCTGCTGTCGGGCATTTATGAGCCGACTCGTGGCTCTTCTGAGGTGCGTGGCCGCGTCGCCCCTGTCTTCGACTTGGGTGTCGGCATGGACCCGGAAGTATCCGGATATGACAACATCATCATCCGTGGCCTCTTCCTGGGCCAGACCATCAAGCAGATGAAAGCGAAGATGGATGAAATCGCTGAGTTCTCCGAGTTAGGTGACTACTTGGGAATGCCGCTGCGCACATACTCCACGGGTATGCGCGTGCGCCTGGCCCTGGGCGTAGTGACCTCTATTGAGCCAGAGATTTTGCTTCTCGATGAAGGCATCGGCGCCGTCGATGCCGCCTTCATGGCCAAGGCCCGCGTGCGCTTGGAAGAGCTAGTTAAACGCTCCGGCATCTTGGTCTTTGCTTCTCACTCCAATGACTTCCTCGCACAGCTTTGTAACACTGCCTTGTGGATTGATAAAGGCCAGATCCGCTCCGCCGGTGAGGTTGCCGATGTCGTAGGCGAATACGAGGGTCCAGAGGTTGGAAATTACGTTCGTGATATGCGCGAGCGGTTCGAACGCGAAGATTCTGCCGAGTAGAAAGTCTGAAACTCTATTAATCGTTTTTAACGCTTTATTTCTGCAATAGTGTTTAATTTTTAAAAGGTTTGGTTCAAACCTATTAATCCCCCATGCTCTATTGAGTCCTATTTCAGGAAGAAGATTCCATCATGAAGCGCATCTCTGCCGCTGCAGTTGCAGCAATCACCGCTATTTCCCTGTCTACCGGCGCTGCTGTTGCGCAGGATTTTGGCGGAAGCTCCGCATCCGACCGCGTCATTACTGAAGACTTGATCGGATTCCAGATCGATAATCCTGAGAGCACCACCCTCGGCCAGGAGCCAACTAGCTCTGTAGAGGCAGCTAATAACTCTTCTGAGTCCGTCAAGGAAAATAGCTCCGAAGACACCGCGAATGACGTTATTGAGTCCAGCTGGGGCGCCGGCAAGAGCTCTATCGAGAACGATTTTGAGAACGACGACGCCCCTGGCACCAGCCTGGACACCATCATCGGCGTCGGTGCCTTCGTCGCACTCGCAGCAGGCCTTTACAACCTCGCCCTGCAGGCAGGCATTCAGCTGCCAACCCTGTAATCTCCGGCCCCAAGCCGTATTACCCCCGCGCCGCTCCCCTAAGCGCGCCAAAATAATCACCCGAGTGTGCAAAAGTCTTTACTTTTCAATATTCGGGTGATTTTTGCGTTTGCTGCTGGTTACATGGGTGACGACCATGTCACAAACAATACCTTTTCTTGCCTAAGAGAAGCACCGTTCAGGAAGAAGTACTTATGAAACGCATCATCGCTGCCACCCTTACCGCGGCCACCGCCCTTTCCCTTTCAACCGGCATCGCATCTGGGCAAGGCCTGGACGCCAGCTCCAGAACAGACCGGGGCATAGCACGCGAAATCAACCAATGGCACTTCGAGAACCCCGGGAGCTGGACTGCAGCCAAGAAGCCCACAAGCTCCGTCACTGCGGCACAACAGTCCTCGGAGACCATCAAGGACAATAGCTCCGAAGAAACTCGCGACGAGGTTGTTGAATCTAGCTGGGGTATCGCTAAGAGCTCTCTAGAAAAGGATGTTCAAAACAACGATCCATTTGGAACAAATTTGAACTCAATACTCGCCATCGCTGGCATCATCGCACTTGGCGCAACTCTCTACGGCATCGCGCTCCAAGCAGGATCGCCACTCCCACACATCGCCGCCCAGTAGACACCTAAACCACCTGTCCCAAGGCCCGCCTTCTAGGAAATTAGAAGGCGGGACTCGCCGTTTTACATAGCCAGAATCCCTGACAAGCTGAAACTTGCAAGCACTCTCGAAAATGCGCCATTGAACCGCATCGTAACCGCTGCTATCACTGTCGACTACTGCTGCTGTCGCACAATCATCCACCAGCTCAGATGACCCTAATGACGACCTCAGCGCAGCAACCGAGGAAAGCTCAGTCACCCCACAAAATGAGTATGACGTCAGCGTTCCTCATTGGAATTCGAATGCAGCGGCTCCCAGTTCGTTCACTGATGGAGAAACCGACGCAGAGCCTTCCGAGTCCTCAAAATCCGCATGAGATGGAATCTTCGGGTCCTCTTACGACAATGACGACAACCCGGGCTGGGCACCTAGGTTTACTGCTGATGTACTTGCTGCTGGTTTGATCACATTCGGTATCGCCGCCTTCAACGGATTCATCCCGGGCATTGAAGCAGCAAGCATCCCAACCCTTTAACCAATAGTGAGGTTACCCTCGAGTAGTGGACACCCAATTTGTACGGATTTTGTGTCCGTAGGAGAGGATGTTCATTGTGAGTTCGTCAAGGAAGAAGTACACGCCGGAGTATCGGCAGGAGGCTGCCAGGCTGGTCATCGAGTCGGGGCGACCGATTGCACATGTGGCTAAGGAAATCGGTGTAGCCGAAGGACTCTTAGGCAAATGGGTCAAGCTTGAACGAGAACGTCAAGGCTCGGATGATGGGCGCAGTGATGCCGATATACGAGCTGAAAACGCCCGTTTACGACGTGAATTGGCTGAGGCCAAGATGGTGAATTGAGTTCTTGTCAAAAGCCACCGCCTTCTTCGTGGCGTCGCAACGCGATCGGAAAAATTTGAGCTAATACAGCCAGAGCAAGGCGAACTACAGCATCAAGCGAATGAGCCGGTTATTGCAGGTTTCTCGTTCTGGTGACTGCCAAGTGGGAAAAGTCTCAAGTCACCCGACTGCGCGGCGAGGATAAACATCAGAGATTTCTCGACCAATTGGATAAGCGTATTCATGACATCTGGGAGGATTCCGACGAAGTCTATGGTGCCCCGCGTATTACCGCAGAACTCGCCGAGGACGGGGTCTTTGTTAATCGTAAAACCGTAGCCAAACGCATGCGGATGATGGGTATTGAAGGTATCTCACCCAGGGCTTTTGTTCCCGTGACTACCATTCAATCCAAGCGGAAGTCCACGCTTCCAGACCTGGTGAAACGTCTATTTGATCAAGGTCAGCTCAACGGGGTGTGGATGTCAGATATTACCTATCTACGCACCGGGGAAGGCTGGTTGTATCTGTGTGCGATTCGGGATGGACACTCCAGGAGGGTCTTGGGCTGGGCTATGGATAGTGTGCAGAATTCTCACCTGGTTGAACGTGCATTACGCATGGCTTATACCTTGCGGGGTGATGTACCTGAGGGGCTGGTTTTCTACGCGGATCGCGGTACTCAGTTTACGAGCGAACAACTGTGGCAGGTCTGTCAAGAACTGGGTATTGCTCAATCTGTCGGTCGGACTGGTGTGTGCTTTGATAATGCGATGTCAGAATCATTCTGGTCGACGTTAAAGACCGAATTCTACGACCGGAAGAAATGGGCAACCCGTGATGAGGCCAGGAAGGCTGTGGCTCGCTGGATTGAGATCGTCTACAACCGGCGCCGTCGGCATTCGTCTATCGGGATGATTAGCCCTGTCGATTTCGAGGCCCGGATCGCTGAGCAAGGCGATAAAAAGAAAGCCGCTGCTTAACCACTAAGTAGCTTAACTACGTGTCCACAATTTGCGGGCAACCCCACACCGCGCATGCCCGTGATGGGTCGACGCAATTTACGCCCAGGGCTCCCAGCCGCGGCGACTGGTTGGCAAGCTCAATAACCCGCGAGAGCTTCTCGGGGTCCGCCGCGATGGCGCCGGTAATACTCAGTGCGAATGGCTTGGGCTGTGCTTCAAGAAGCTCAAGCAGTGCAGCGGCCTCATCGACGTTGGGAATGGTCTCCGCAAGGAGGAAGTCGGCGTCCGTATCCGCAAGTATCGCTACCCTGCGGGCATGCCAGCCCTGTAGCTCACCGCGACGCAGATCATAAGCGCCGTCATAGTCCGTCCCCTTCCCCGGACCCGCGCCATAGGGGCCGATGGATGCGGCGACCAGTAAGTCACTGCGCGCAGCGTTCTTATCGGCGGCCACGCGCGCCGCCCCACGGGCCGCCTGGACGCTGCGGCGCAGAAGCTCCTCCGCTTCTTCACCAAGCACATCGAAGGTGACTTGGTAAGAGGCCGCGGTAGCAACCTGCGCGCCGGCGGCGAAGAAGTCGACGTGCGCAGACTCAATGAGCGCGGGGTTCTCACGCAGCACCCGCGCCGACCACAGCGGGCCTGAGATGTCATGCCCTTGTGCTTCAAGGTGGGTTCCGAGGCCGCCGTCGACAAGCATCGGCGCATCACACAGTGCCATGACGCACGAGCCTAGCAGCGCACCGTGCCCACAAGGTCCAGCTCGACAACAGGAAGTTGTTATAGCTTCGTTATTTGCTTGAGATTGGTGGACTCCCACACCGCGTCAGAACCCTAAGTATCCGCAGCACTCAGGCATGGGACTGCACTCTGCACAACACGCGCCGCGAGCGCGCAGTCAACTGCGAAACCTGTCCGCAAGCTGATTTTTCGGTTGAAACAATCTGGATGTCATGACACGGTGGAAGGGTTATCGATTCCCGCAGCAAGGAGGGGAAATGGCAGCGATTACTGCCAAGAATCTGTACAAGGTCTTTGGCAAACATGCCAAGAGAGGGGTGGAATCCCTCAAGAATGGGTCCACTCGTGAAGAGCTCCGCGAGCAGGGCCTCACCGCCGCGGTGATTGACGCCAGCTTTGAGGTGGAACCGGGCGAGATCTTCGTTGTTATGGGCCTGTCGGGCTCCGGAAAGTCCACGCTCATCCGCATGCTCAACGGTCTGTGGGATGCCACCTCAGGCGAGATTTTCATTGGCGACCAAAACTTAGCAGCCATGTCGGAGGAGGAGCTGCGCACTGTACGACGCGACCGTATCTCCATGGTCTTCCAGTCCTTCGCTTTGCTACCCCACCGCACTGTCGGTGAGAACGCGGCGTATGGGCTCGAGATTAAGGGCGTATCCAAGCAAGAGCGTGAGGCCAAGGCAGAGGAAGCCTTGGCAATGGTGGGGCTCGAAGGCTGGGCTGATTCCATGCCAGACGAGCTCTCCGGCGGCATGCAGCAGCGTGTGGGCCTTGCCCGTGCGCTGGCAGCAGATACAGACATCCTGCTCATGGATGAGGCGTTCTCCGCATTGGACCCGCTCATCCGCAAGGACATGCAGGATCAGCTCATTGATCTACAGGCCTCTCTCAACAAGACCATCGTCTTTATTACCCACGATCTCAACGAGGCCATGCGTATTGGTGACCACATCGCCATGATGCGCGACGGCCGGGTGGAACAAATTGGTACCGCCGAAGAGATTTTGCAAAACCCCGCCAATAATTACGTGGCCGACTTCGTTAAGGATGTTGACCGCTCCCGCGTACTCAATGCGGAGAATATTGTCGAGCGCCCACAGAACACCCTTAACGCGAGCCAGGGCCCGCTCACCGCGCAAAAGCTCCTGCGCGAATCTCAAAACTCCTGGCTCGTGGTGCTCAATGCTGACCGCACACCAGCCGGCGTGGTCTGGGAAGAGGACATCGCCAAGGCGGTGCGCAACGGCAACAGTGAGCTGCCACTCGATTCCACGACCACGCATATCGTCCACGAGGATCAGAATATTGCTGATCTCTTCGGATATGCCGCCGACACCACGACCCCTCTGCTCGTTGTCGACGGCAACGGCAAGTTCACCGGTGTTATTCCGCGCGTGACCCTCTTGTCCGCCGCATCGAGTGACATCGACACCACTGGAGAGGAGAACTAAGCCATGGATCAAAACGCATTGCCACGCATCCCCTTGGGCGATTGGGTCTCGGACGGCATTGACTGGCTCACTGATAACGCCGCTGTGCTTTTCGACGCCTTCTCCGCCATCATGAGCTTCCTCATTGACGGTTTCTCAGAGGTGCTCCTCTCCGTCCCTGGCATCATCATGCTCGTCATCTTGGCGTTGTTAGGTTGGTTCTTCCGCTCGCCCAAGTTCGCCATCGGCTCCGCCCTTGGCTTTTTGCTGGTGATGTGCATGCGCCAATGGGACACCATGTTGGAGACCATGTCGCTCGTGCTCATCGCCACTTTGTCTGCCACCATCCTGGCGGTTCCACTGGGCATTTGGGCAGCGCAGTCGAACACTGCCAGCGCGATCATCCGCCCCATCATGGACTTCATGCAGACCATGCCGGCCTTTGTCTACCTCATTCCAGCGGTGACATTCTTCTCTATCGGCGTGGTCCCGGGCATTTTCTCCACGATCATCTTCGCGCTGCCTCCGGGTGTGCGCATGACCGAACTGGGCATCCGCCAGGTGGATAGCGAAACCGTAGAGGCCGGCAAGTCCTACGGCGCAACCAATTGGCAGATCCTCAAGGGCATCCAGCTCCCGCTGGCCGTGCCGACCATTATGGCCGGTATTAACCAGGTCATCATGCTCTCGCTGTCCATGGCGGTCATCGCCGGCATGGTGGGCGCGGACGGCCTGGGTAAGGAAGTGGTCTCCGCCATTTCCACCCTGGATATTGCTCAGGGCGTTGAAGCCGGACTCGCGGTGGTTATCTTGGCCGTCTTCCTTGACCGCCTCACCGCGGCTCTGGGCTCGCTCAAGAGCTACCCGGCCTCGATTCTGAACTTGGTGCGCAAATAGAACCGCGCACCGATAATTTCATACCTCTCACTGCTCAACTCCGAAAGGACATTGCATGTTCTCCCGTAAGATTCTGGCCACCGTCTCTGCCCTCGCGCTGAGCGCTTCCCTCGTGGCCTGCTCCTCTGACTCCTCGGACTCCGCGTCTGGCTCCGACAATGACGGTGACAAGGGCACCATCACCATGGGCTACATTCCGTCCTGGACCGATGGCCTGTCCACTGCCTACCTCCTTCAGAACAAGCTGGAGGAGGCCGGCTACACCGTTGAGCACGAGCAGCTTAACGACGCCGCCGTGGTCTACACCGCCCTCGCTTCCGGCGACATCGACATCTACCCGTCTGCCTGGTCCGAATTCACCCACAAGCAGTACATGGACAAGTACTCCGACAAGGTTGAGGACTATGGCGCCTACTACGAAAATGCCCGCCTGACCTGGGCAGTGCCGGAGTACATGGATGATGTCAACTCCATCGAAGACCTGAAGGGACAGGCTGACCGCTTCGGCGGCCAGGTCGTGGGTATCGAGCCGGGCGCAGGCCTGACCAAGGCCTCCCAGGAGACCATCGAAGGCTACGAGCTGGACGGCTACAACCTGTCCACCTCTTCCACCCCGGCTATGCTTTCTGAGCTGAAGTCCGCTACCGACGCTGAGGAAGACATCGTCGTCACCCTATGGCGTCCGTTCTGGGCTAACGCTAAGTTCCCAGTCAAGGACCTCGAGGATCCGAAGGGCACCCTGGGTGATACCGAGGGTCTGCACTGGCTAGGTCGCGACGGCTTCGAGGAGGACAATCCGGAGGTAGCCGAGTGGCTCAAGGGCCTGAAGCTGGATGATGAACAGTACGGCACCCTGGAAGACCTCGTGGTCAATGAGTACGGCGAAGGCAAGGAGCCGGAGGCCGTCCAGGACTGGCTGGACAAGAACCCGGACGTGGTTGAGGACATCAAATAAACTCCCTCACCTACTCCTCACGCTGAACCCCTAGCGCTGAACCAGCCCCGCATTACCTATCCTGACGTAATGCGGGGCTTTGCCGATCCCGCTGCTTCGCTCCACCGCCCAACCCCACAGGAATAAGTTACTCCAATAGAAGCATTAGTTTTCTTAATCTTTAATTGACCCAAGCGTCCCCACCCGGAACCGTTCACGCTCGTCATCACGCTCCCCGTCGACCAGGCCACTATTGTGCCGATAAGTAAAATCTATGCATTCACAGAAAACATCCATGCCTTTACGAAGAAATAGCCAAGGTTTCAGAAAAAGTTACCCCCCTTTCACCTAAAAGCCCTGGACACGAGGCGACAATCCTAAGTGGCCACCCCCGCAAATCACCCCCGATACCGGAGGTTAAGGACTTAACCTTTCCAAAGTCGGCCCGAAAGTAGGGGAAACCTAAAGAAGCCTAAGAGGCTAAGCACAAACAGCGATAAACATAAGAGGAAAGCTTAAAACTGCTGGTCAGCTAGCCTTTCTGCACCAAAGAGAGCTTTAATTTTAAGTGAAAGTACCGCTCGGTACGCGGCAGGAAAGCCGCCACTTAACTCTGAAGCAGAAAGAGGTGCCCGGGCTCTTCCTGTTTTAGAGTGCATTGATCTTATGGACCAACTGCCCTGAATGGATAAGGCACCGCAGAATGTAGTGGTTCAAATTACGGAAACCTAGAGCAATCCCACGCAAATGCTCCAACCGTCCGTTGATCGCTTCGACCGGACCGTTGGAGACACCAACATCGAAATACGCCAACACATCACCAAGTCGTTTAAACAAACTACGACCCAACTGCGCGAGTTCCTTATTCGGCCCCTTCAACACCCGAAGCTGATCAATAATGGTCCGCATTTTCTTCTTCGCTTCACGCTTATTACCCATCTGATAACAATCAATAATCGCCTGATACGCAAGCCACGCAAGCTTTAACACCTCGTAGTCTTTGTCATACGCCCACAACTGCTCCAAGCTTTCTTGCTGACGAGGACTCAACCACTTGTGCGTGGTCAACAAGGTCTGCCGGTTTTTATACAACGGATCCTGGCTTAAACCACGACGCTGGTATTTCTCCCGCTGGAGGCGTTGCCGGCAGGCGGTGAGCTTGTCACCAGCAAGCCGCACAACATGGAATGGATCCATCACGCGACGAGCAGAAGGAATGAGTTCTTTACTTGCTGTGGCGTAGCCTTGGAGTCCATCCATGGACACGATCCGTATCTGATTGCGGAACTGTTCACCGCGGGAGCCAAGCCAGGACCGTAAAGCATCAGCACTACGACCTGGGACGACATCTAATAACCGGGCAGGACACCGTGGGTCATACCGATGCCCGGTCATATCGACAATCACGGTGACAAACCCATCACCATGCTTAGCCCTATTATGTGACCACTTATGCTCATCCACCCCAATGACATACACTCCATCAAGATGGTGAGGATCGTTATAGACCAGCTCACGGCACATATCGAGGGCTAGTTGGCAGGTTAAATCCCACCCTAGCCCAAGTGCTTTCGCAGTTGCGTGAACACTCATCCGGTCAATAGCAAGGCGTTGCAAAATCCAGCGGGTGACCCGGTGGGTGACCTTTTTACCGTGGTCAGCGCAGCTTAGTTCTGCTTGGAAATACTTTTGCTTACATGTGGGGTTGGTGCAGCGGTAGCGAGGTAGACGGATAAACAGTTTGGTGGGAAACCCGACGATGGGTAAATCAATGAGCATCCGGTGAAGTGTCCCAGGTTTTGTTCCGTTTGAGTAGATGGGAAGATCTGGAACATGCCAAGGAAATTTGACCAGGATGCCAAGGACCGTGTGGTCCGTCTCGTGGAAGACCGCATCTTGGCGGAAAACATGTCGATGCAATCCGCGTGCCAGGCAGTAGCCCCAAAGCTGGGGGTTTCATGGCACACAGTCGTCAATGGACCCAGCAGGCCCGCCGTGCAGGAAACATCCCAGAACCCGTGCCCGAAGATTTGGCTGCCGAAAACGCGAGGCTACGCCGTGAAAATCAAGAGCTCCGCGACACCAATGAACTTCTGAAGGCTGCCTCAGCTTTTTTCGCGTCGGAACTCGACCCAAAACGTCGGAAATGATCCGGTTCATCGATGAATACCGGAGTAGTTTCTCCGTCGAGTTCATCTGTAAGACGTTGAAAAATAACCGGGCTGGTGGGTTTATCACCTCGCGTGGGTATCGCCAATCCAAGGCCCGTGGATTAAGTGCTCGTCGCCTTCGCGATGCTGCGCTGGTTGATCGCATTAGTGCTGTTCATCGGGATAATTACGGTGTTTACGGTGTGCGGAAAATGTGGCATGCGCTTCGCCGTGAAGGAATTGATATCGGTCGTGAACAAACCGCCCGGCTGATGCGCTTGGCCGGTGTTTCTGGCAAAGGCAAAGGCGGATCACCTATCACAACCCGAAAAGCTAACACGCCTGATCTGCGCCCAGACTTAGTCGAGCGTGAATTCAAAGCCCAGGGTCCGAATAAACTGTGGGTGGCCGACATTACGTATGTGCGCACGAAGAAAGGCTTTGTGTATGCCGCGTTTGTCACCGACGTTTACTCCCGACGGATTGTTGGGTGGGCGTTATCAGACTCGATGCGGACCGAAGCACTGCCACTGCAAGCTCTCAACCAGGCGATCGTGTGTGCTGAGGAAACAACAGGTCTCATTCACCATTCGGATCACGGGTCGCAGTATGTCAGCGTGGTCTACAACGAGCGACTTGCCCAGCACGGGATTGCCGCTTCCACCGGAAGTGTCGGCGACTCTTACGACAATGCTCTGGCCGAAAACGTTAACGGCTCCTACAAGAACGAGCTGATCCATACCCGCAGGTGGGATGACGTGATCGAGGTAGAAATCGCGACGTTCGAGTGGGTGTCATGGTGGAACGAGACTAGGCTCCACCAAAGCTTGGGATACCGAACTCCGGTCGAGGTGGAAACCGAATTTTGGAAGCAGACCCCGCCACAGGAAATAATGGAAATCAAGGCAAACGCCTAGGAACAAAACTCGGGGCACTTCA
>NZ_JBIMEN010000019.1:0-36704 GCF_043673995.1 Corynebacterium sp. L4757
GGGCCCGACCCCCGGGAAGTGGACACGGAGGATTTAATCAAGAAGCAGATCTTAGGATAGCAGGACAGCGCTCCTCAAACACCACAGGAGCCAGATATTTACACCAGGAATGTCGGCGCACCGTGTTGTAACGGGTACACCAGCGGAAAACATCCCGCCGGCAGATCAACTGGTTGGCAAAGGTCTTGGAATCTTGAAGGACTTCCCTCTTCAGGGCCGCGTTGAACGACTCCGCCAAAGCGTTGTCCGCACTGGTCCCAATTGATCCCATCGACTGCCTGATCCCCAACTGGGTGCAGGTGTCCTGGAACGCATTCGATGTGTACACACTGCCGTGGTCCGAGTGGAAAATTGCTTCCTTCATGCTCCCTCGCTGGCCTTTGGCCATCACCAGCGCATCCTGCACCAGTGATGTGCGCATGTGATCGGCGATCGCGAAGCCAACCAGCCGGCGGGAATAGCAATCAATGACCGTAGCCAAGTACATATTCGACCCATCTGCAATCGGCAGATAGGTAATGTCACCGACGTAGACCTGGTTCGGCTTGTCGGCAGTGAATTTACGGCCGACAAGGTCAGGGAACACTGGTTTCTTCTGATCTGACACGGTGGTGGTGACCTTGCGTTTCTTGGTGTAGCCAAACAGTTTGAGTTCACGCATGATCCGCGCAACCCGCTTGTGATTCACGGGCTCATGACCCGGCTGGTCTTTAAGTTCAGCCGTAATCCGCTTGGCCCCGTAGCAACCATTTTCGGCAGTGAATACAGTCTTGACCCGTGCACCGAGGATGGCGTCGGATATGAGTCGTTTCCTCCGGGCTGAGCTGCTGTTTTTCCATTTGTAATAGGAGGACCTGCTGAGTTTCAACACGTCACATAACCGCTTAACCGAATGGTTCTTCTGGGCGTCGTCAACGAACTGGAAGCGGATCACCAGTTCGTCTCTTCCGCGAAATATTTAGCAGCCTTTCGCAGGATATCGCGCTCTTCGCGTAAGCGGCTGACTTCCCGTTCCAGCTGGCGGATCCGCTCAGCCTCGGTCACCGACATCGACGAGGGCGACTCTGCGGTGCGGGTTTTGGTACGCGCACCTGTCCCGTACTTTTTCAACCAGTTATGCAGGGTGGCACGGTTGATTCCGAGGTCCACGGCGATGGTCTTGAGCGAGGCACCTGGGGAGTTCTCGTAGAGCGCAACAGCGTCGCGCTTGAACTCCTCTGTGTAGGTCTTGCGTGGCATGGTGGCAGATTACCTTTCCCAGCATGATGCTGGTTTCAAGGTGTCCACCAAACGGGGGTCAGGTCCCCTTTCGGCCCGAGGATCCGCTTCAGCCGACCATGGTCGCCTTCCAGGATGTTGTTGAGGTATTTCACCTGCCGGTGTTCCACTGTTGGCGGGCAGATTCCCTCTGACTTCAACTCGGTGATTGCCCTGGGTAGGGAGGGTGCTTTATCGGTGTTGATCACTCTGGGATGCCCTAAAAAGACACACATAAAGCGCGGCCGATGCAAGTAGCGTAGGAGGCGGCAAGCCCCGTAACCTGGGGCACCATCAGGGATGTGCTCTCCCACCTGGGTTGGCTCCCCTGAACAAGAAAAACGACCTCCGGAGGTCCTAAGCTCCGAAGGTCGTCGAGCGTCGAAAGACACTCCTAATGCTCAGCTAGGCAAACCAGCTGTGCACCTGGGTAATTGTCCCAGCAAAGTCGTGAGTCACCGACATCCCAAGCACAAGGATGGTGGCCACGACCTTCCTCTTCTCTGGACCAGGACGTTGCTCCTGGTCACTACTGTGACGGCACTCCAGGGTCAAGATGCTCCTATAGTGTGTCAAGTGCTGACGAGAAGTTTTTCATAGGCAATGGTTAATTCTTTTAGCGGGCGTCTTCCGGTTTCGATATCGCTGATTCTGGCAGGGGCGCATCCAAGGCGGTGTGCTATTTGTGCCTGTGTCAGGTGCCGTGCTTGACGTAGGCGTTTCAACTCTGGGCGGCGATAATCCGTCGGTTCAGGCTGGCTGGACTGCGCACACACGATGCGGTAAACCTCGCGCACGATGGCTCGTTTCAGGCAGCGAATGATTTCTTTCTTTGACAAGCCTTCTGCGGTGCGTTTAGCTACGTATTCTTTGGTGCGTTGGTCACACGCCATGCGAACAACCGCTATCCGGTACAGCGCTGAATTCGCCCGCCGGTCTCCGCCTCGGTTTAGTCTGTGTCGTGTGGTACGCCCGGAACTTGCTGGCAGTGGTGCTACGCCGCATAGTTGCGCTAGGGCTGCTTCGGACGGGATGCGTCCGGGATTTTCACCTATGCTGACAAGTAGTTCAGCAGCAATCACCGGGCCGCTACCGATCATGTTGCTGATATACGGGTTGATATGTGAGATAAGAGCACTGATCCGGGATTCGAGTTCATCACATCGGCCTCGCATCTCAAGGTAGGTGGTTGCAAGAATTTTCAAGCTGGATACCACCGCATTCGCCGGGTCGTGATCGTCAGGTTTTGGCCGACAACGAGCCAAAGCAACGATCATAGCGTGGTTCGTCATCGTGCTATACCTCGTCCGGGTGTCATCAGACGCAGTGACCAGCAACGACTTGATCGTGTTCAAGAGTTTAACAGTCGTTGTCACAAGCTGCTTGCGTGTGATGTAGAGCGTTCTTAACGATTCGACTGGTCCTGTTGAGTCTTTGGGGATGCTCAACGCGTCCCCGGTGAGGACTTGTCGTGCGGCAGCCAGAGCATCGACTGGGTCTGATTTGCCGTTACGCCTACGGACCGCGCGGGTCGGACGCAGCACCTCGACGACTGTATATCCAGAGTTGATGAGATGGCGTGTTAGTCCTGCCCCGTAGGAATTGGTTCCTTCGACCCCGACGGTGTCGACACTGTGGGTGTTTAGAAACGACGCCAGATGTTTATATCCTGCAGTGGTCGCAGGAAAGGTTTCGGTAGCTAGATGCTGACCTGTAGCAGTGACCGCGGCGACGGTATGGGTATCAGTATGTGTGTCAACCCCGGCGACCGGTGGAAACGTGGTGGGGATAGCGGTGTTCGTCATGAAGAGTCCCTTCGACAGGATGAGTAGTTCCTACAGCCATGGTTCCGTGATGTCGGGCAGACAAGACGCTGATGGGACCTCTACACTTGGCACCTGTTGGGGTGATCGCGGTTGAGGTCACGCTCCTATGAGGTCATGACCGCATCACCAGACCCGTGGTGCGGGGTCGGAACCAATCCGGAAGACAAATCTTGACGAAGGCACACAGTCACACTGTAGCCAGTCCGTTTGCGGGTCATTCCGACTGGTTCCGATCCTGCACTACCCATTATCAGCGTCCTTTTGAGTGGTGTATCCGCCAGCGGTTGACTCAGCGATGAACTGACCGCTGACGGAACAGGATTCTCTACGCCACCAGAGCCTCCTGACCGTCACCGACAACGACGCCGACGCCGTCAGCTGCCCGGGCCTTCGCCAGCATCTCCGCCGTCGAGGACAGCACCGCCAGAGGCATGTACCGACGCTGCTGCATCCAGTCCTCATGCTGCTCAGCCAGCACTGCCCCGACCAACCGGACCACCGAAACACGGTCAGGGAAGATCCTCACGACATTGGTCCGCCGGCGGATCTCCTTGTTCAACCGCTCCGTCAGATTGTTGGACCACACCTTCGTCCACCCCGGCTTCGGGAACGCGGTACACATCGGCGTCGACGGCAGGTACGCCGGTTCTGTACTGCTCGCCGACGAAATCAGGCCGACATCCTCCCAGGCTGTCGCCGACCTGCACGACGAAGGCGTGCGCACCATCATGATCACCGGCGACTCCGCCGGGACGGCCCTCGCCGTCGGCAGGGCGGTGGGCGTCACCGACGTTCGCGCCGACCTGCTCCCCGAGGACAAGACCACTGTGATCGACCGCGAACGGGCCGCAGGCCACCGGCTGGTGATGGTCGGCGACGGGGTCAATGACGCCCCGGCGCTGGCGAAAGCTGACGTGGGAATCGCCATGGGAGGGGGAACAGACATCGCCAGGGAAAGCTCCGACGTCATTCTCGTCAGCTCCGACCCCCGCGATCTGGTCACCACCCTGCGCACGGCCCGGCGGGCACACCGGATCGTGACGTTCAACTTCATCGGGACCGTGACTGTCGACCTGGCAGGAATCGTACTGGCGGCATCCGGACTGCTCAGCCCGGTGGTCGCCGCCTTCGTCCATGTCGGGTCGGAGACGGCGTTCATCCTCAACTCTGCGCGGCTGATACCCGGGCGGCAGCGTCGAACTCCTCCGCGGTGAGGGGCAGTCGGTTGCGCCCCGCCATTCAGTCAGGACGGTGTGCGCGCCGTCATGCCCCTCCGCTCCGACGCCAGACAGGGTCGCACGTCCACCGCGTCCATACCTGCCCTCCGCGCAGCTTCGAGCCCTTCATCACTATCCTCGTAGACCAGGCACTTCTCCGCCGGGACACCCAGCAGCTCCGACGCCCGCAGAAACAGTGCCGGATCCGGCTTTCCGCAGGACACGTCGTCCCGGGTGACAACTGCCGAGAACAAGTGTCCTATCTTCCACATGTCGATCGTGTGGAGCACGGTGCGCCGGGGTCCTCCGGTGGCTACAGCGACAGGAGCACCACCCTGCAGGCGGCGGATCACTGAAACGACCGGGGCAACCGGTGCAACATCGGCGACAACACGGAGGAAGAACTCGTCCCTGGACTCGACAACCCTCGGGACGTCAATGCGCCTTCCCACCTCTTCAGCAGCCGCCGTGGCCATCTCTCCCGCCGAAAGCCCGTGGCGCGCAATGTACCATTCCCAGCTGATGTCGACGCCGACAAGCCTGAGCGCACTGCTGACGGCAGAGTAGTTCGCCCTGTGACTGTCCGCGACTGTTCCGTCCCAGTCGAAGATGTAGGCTGAGTATCCCGGACGGTACAGGGCATCCCTGTCGCGGGGAGCTGTGACCCTGACACCTCTCATGTCCTCCCCTTTCACCTGTCTGCGTCGATCCGTATGCCGGTTTCCGCGTCAAACACATGAAGTGCACCACGGCTCCAGGACGCCGACAGCTGGTCACCCTCGCTCACTGAGGCGTCAGCCGTCATCCTCGCTGACAGGGTGCCACCGGCGACGTCACCATTGCGGCTCAGGCGGACAATCTGGCTGCCACCTTCGTAGGAGACCGCAGTGACCGTCACCCCGATGCCCCGGTCGCGACTGTCTCCGGGAGTGCCCAACCGGAGATCGTCAGGCCGGATACCGACGCGGAACCGGTCCCTTCCCCTGAGAACGGGCATCCCTCCGAGCTCCTCCAGGGGAACTCCCTCAAGAAAACCACCTGTGCAGTACCCATCTCTGACCCGCACTTCGGCCAGGTTCATCGGCGGTATACCGATGAAACCTGCCACGAAAGCGGTAGTCGGACGCGAATACAGCTCACGGGGTGTACCGATCTGCTCAATCCTCCCACGGTGAATCACCGCCACCCTGTCAGCGACGGCAAAGGCATCCTGCTGGTCGTGCGTGACATGGATAGACGTGGCCCCGCTGCTGCGCAACAGTGTCGCTATCTCCTCCCGGAGGACGAGGTGGAGCTGCGCATCCATCCCGGACAGGGGCTCGTCCAGCAGAACCACCCCTGCCTGGCGTGCCAGTGCACGGGCCAGAGCAACGCGCTGCCGCTGTCCCCCGGACATTTCGCGGGGACGGCGGCCCAGCAGTTCGGTGATCTGCAGACGCTGCGCCACCGCGCGGGCTCGTAGCTCGGCATCTCCCCTGGTCATGCCGAGACCGTGAACAAGTCCCAGGGTGATGTTACGGAGCGCGTCCAGATGCGGGTAGAGGGCGAAGTTCTGAAAGACGATGGCGACGTCACGACGGTGAGGCGGCAGGCCCTGTTGTGGGACGCCACCAATGGTGATCTCGCCGGAGTCGATCTCCTCCAGCCCTGCGACAGCTCGCAGGAACGTGGACTTCCCGGAGCCGGACGGGCCGAGAAGTACCAGTGACTCACCCGGAATAACGTCCAGATCGACGTGGTCGAGAGCAGTGACCTCTCCGAATGTCCTGGTCAGTCCGTGGACACGGATACTCTTGGCGTGGTCCCCTCCCGTGGTGGATTCCTGTTCCTGCACTGCTCTGGCGAAGGATGTCACTGCTGAGTCACCCCGTTGATCTTCTTCACGGCGTCAGAGACCGCTTCGTCGACAGACCTTCCCTGATCGGTCATCTGCTGGACCATGTCCTGGAGCGTCTGGTTCACCCTTCCCATGGACTGTCCCGGCCAGCCGCCGCCGGCACTCGGCGTCCCCTCGTACTTCCATGCGTACCCTAGCGGGCTGTCGTAGTCGGCATCCTGCCTGAGCATGTCCTGGGCTGCGGTGTCAACAGGAATGTAGCTGTTCTCCCGTGCGCTGCTTGCAATCACCTGCGGATCCAGCATGTCGCTGATCATCTCGCTCGAGTACGCGGCCCGGCAGGCGTCATCGGAGAGCACCATCCACCCGTTGCCCCCTGCCGGGAGGTTGGCGGTACCACCGTCCGGCACCGGCATGTCGGACACTGTCCAGTCGAAACTGTCACCCACCGCCTTCTTCACTGTCGCGGCCACTGCCGGTGTCCCGAAGAAGTAGGCGACCTGGCCGCTGCTGAATTCCTTGATCGAATCCTGCCAGGACACCGGATTCTGCAGTCCCTTCTCCCCGATGGTCCGGTAGATCTCCAGCGCCTCGCGCCCCTGCGGGGTGTCGAACCCGGCCGTCCCGTCATCGTTGACATACCGGGCACCGTTGCTCTGGGTGAAGGCCTGGACGAACCACCAGGCGATGTTGTCACGCGGAATCTGGACAGGTTTCTTTCCCGTCTTCTCCTTGATCTTCTCCGCATCGCTGATCACCTGGCTGTGGGTGGTCGGCAGCTCGTCGATTCCGGCCTGCCCGGCCATCGTCGTGTTGGTGTAGAGAACTGGAACCGAGATCTGGAACGGGGCTACGTAGGTGGTCCCGTTGATTGTGCCGACATCCAGGAAGTTCTTGCGGTAGCTGTCCTTGAGCACTGAGGTGTCGAGAGGTCGGGGACTGTAGTTGTCTACCCAGAACCTGAGCTGGTCAAGCCCCAGCATGATGACGTCCGGGCGCGACCCTGCCTGAATGTCCGCGACAACCTGCTGCGTGAGTTCGTCGTAGCTGGTGCCCTCCGGGGCAGCCCTGAGTTCCACGGTGAGTCCCGGGTACTTCTTCTCCAGCTGTTCTTTGGCCAGTTCAGCGCCCTGCCGACCCTGGCTGGCAAATGCGGCGGTGAGTGTCACACCGGACGGGTCGCAGGAGGACACGTCGGCCTGTTCCGCCGGGGCAGCGGTTTCCCCTGATCCGGAGCAGGAGGTGAGCGCAGCGAGCGAGGTCGCTGTGAGCAGTGCTGCGCCGAGGCTCCGGCCTCGGAGCCTGCGACGGGTGGTTGAAGATGTGGAGGTCAGACGGGTGGTTGAAGATGTGGAGGTCATTGGTCCTGCCCTTTCTGTCTGGTGATTACTGGGGATGAAGTGTCGGGGTGGAGAACTGTCGGAGGAGCGGATGAGAGATCCCTTGTCATGTCAGCCCGGAGCCTCCCCACCCGCTATCCCACGGGCGAAGTGCTGCTGGGCAGCCAGGAACAGTGCGATCATCGGAAGTGTCACGATGAGTGCCCCGGCGCTCAGCGCGCCGTAGTCGGTTCCGGTCTCTCCCTGCTGGAACACCGCCAGTGCCAGCGGCGGGGTGTACAGGGCATCGGAGCGGGCGATGAGCAGTGGCCACATGTAGTCGTTCCAGTGTGCGAAGACGGACAGCACCGAGAAGGTCGCGATCGCAGAGCGGGAGTTGGGGACGACGACATGGACCAGAGTCCGCCACAGACCGAGACCGTCTGTCCGGGCAGCTTCGAGGAGAGTGTCCGGGATGGTCACCATGTGCTGACGCAGCAGAAACAGTCCTATAGCCGTCGCCGTGAACGGGATCACCAACGCCGCGAAAGTGTTTCCGAACCCCGCACTCCCGATCCCGATGTACAGCGGCAGTGCAGTCGCCTGGCCCGGGATCAACATACAGGCCAGAACCAGCCCGAATGCGGCATTACGACCGGGGAAGTCGAGCTTCGCGAGAGCGAATGACGCCGGAATGCTCACCGCGAGCTGAAGCACGAGAATCAGCGCCGTGACTACGACACCGACCAGCATCGCGTGTCCGAGCCCACCCCGTGTCCACGCCTCAGAGAAGTTGGCGAGTGTCGGGTCCGGAGGAAGGAGGCGGAGCCCTGAGTCAACCTGATCCTCCCGACCCGCAAAGGCGGTACGCACCATCCAGAGGAACGGTGCCAGAGAAATGACGACAGCGATGAAGAGGACACTCCACCTGGTCACGGTGCTGATCACGGTGCTGGTCATGACTTCTCCTCCCCTGTCTGCGGGACGCCTGCCGCTGACGGACGTTCGCTACGTCGGGAAATCCGCCGGTGGATCACCCCTGTGAGAATCAGAACCGCGATGAGCATGGTGTTCAGCGCAGCTGCCTGCCCCAGGTCGAAGTACTCGAACCCGAGTTTCCAGGCCATGGTGAGTACGGTCTCACTTGAACCGAGAGGCCCACCGTCGGTCATAATCCGGACGGTGTCGAAAACCTGCGCACACTGGAGAACCGCCATCACCAGGGCGAATGCACTGGCAGGCCGGAGGAGTGGAAGAAGTACGTGACGCACTCGGGCTGCACCTGTGACACCGTCCATGTCAGCGGCCTCCTCCACCACCGTCGGTATGCTGCTGAGGCCCGCGAAGTAGATGAGGAACGTGAACGACACCAGTCGCCACAGTCCGACCAGAGCGACCGTGGGAAGAGCCAGGGAAGGGTCACTGAGGAAAGCCACCGGTCCCAGACCGAACACTCCCAGCACACTGTTCAACGGGCCCGAGGGGCTGGCGAACACCGACCGGAAAACCACTCCCATGGCAACAAGATTCCCTGTGTACGGGAGGAACAGCAGTACCTGGAGCAGACGCCTTCCCCTGGTGGTTGAATGGACCAGCAGTGCCAGGAGGAAGCCGAGGGCCAGACCGGGGATCACGGTGATCACCGAGTAGACCAGGGTGTTCAGGATCGCCTGGCGGACCGCCGGATCCGCGAGAACGGTGCCGTAGTTGTCGAGCCCTGCCCACCTCCACGAGGTCTGCGACCCGATCCTGATGTTGAACAGGCTGCCCACCAACGCCAGCAGACCCGGCAACAGAATGAACAGGCTGACCGCAACGAGCGCAGGTGTGGCGAAGGCGAGCCCCACTATCCGGCGGCGACGCCCCGGCACGGTCACTGCAGCGGATAGCATCGCACACCCCCGTCCGACTCCACTGTGACCATCAGGAGTCCCGGCCCGTGGCCCACCGGCCCCGGGACCGGGGTGGCCGTGACCGGTGCGTAGGTGGGGACGACCCGACGCGGCTCACCGGTGGATACATCGAGGACGACCACCGAGGCGCACAGTGTGGGAACAAGGATCTCCTCCCCTGCGAGCGCGGGAGTGGCGGACAGCGGCTCCGGCGTTCTCCGGTAGGTACCGCGACAGACGAGTGGAGCGCCGGAGGAGTCCCGGGACCAGTTCCAGGTCCACCGGGTGTCCCCGGTGTCCACGTCGAGGAGTGATACCTCACCTGACGAGTCGGTCACGACAACCCCGTCGGGCACGCACAACGGGGACGCTTCATTCCACGGTCGCCGGGAGAGTCGCTGCCACTCCACCGTTGCGGTGAAAGGGTTCAGACGGGATGTTCCGTTCAGAGTCGTGTAGATGATCCCGGTCGGGGCCGCCCATACAGGTGTCGCCACCGGTAGAGCTGCACGCGAGAACGGGCTTTCGCCGGTAGTCCGGGACTGTTGCTGAGCATGTGCGGTAGCGAGGTCACCGCCGGTTGCAGCGTCCAGCACGCTGATGCGCTCCGGGGCGGGAAAAGACCCCACAGCCACTCTCGAACCGTCCGGGGCAGGGGAGGCCATGGTGATGAAGATCTGGTAGTTGGCCAGGTCCCGGCGACGCCACCGGAGTGTGCCGTCGTCCAGTGAGATCCCGACGACATCGGAGACATCTCCAGCAATGACCGTTCCCTCGGTGACTGCGGGGGAATGCAGGGAGAACCGTCGCATGGGATCGGTGGAATCGAAGCGCCAGAGGAGTGTCCCGGCCGTGTCGTCCACTGCTATCACAGACCCGTCAACCAGACCGATCACCGCGACAGGACTGCCGTCCACCGAACCTCGAACGGGAGCGTCGGCCGCAGGCCATGTGTCGAGGTCGAGCTCCCATACGGTGCGTCCGGTGGCGAGGTCGAGGCAGGACAGTCTGCCTTCACCACCTTCACAGGCCCTGTAGGCGACCAGAGTTCCCGCGGTACCCTGCCCTGCGGCTACCGCCCGGTACCCTGTGGTGTCAGGTTCGTGCTGCCACAGTGGTGTGACCGGAGCAGGGGTGTCCTCCGCGGCAGCCCGACCTGACCCGGCGCTTCCGGCGGATCCTACGGTCCCGCCGGATCCGGCAGGCGGAAAGCTCTGACCGGTTACCACGGTGATCTGTTCGCCGTCCCACTCCACGACCCGGTACCCGGCCACCGAGTGGTCGACTCCGCCGAACATCGCCGGCGGAGTATTGACGTGGAGGACGTCGTCAGTCTTCACGATCCGGTCCGTGTGACGGTGTCCGGAGAACGTGGCTTTCGGCGGATACGGTGCGCTGTCGAGGAATTCTCTGGTGGGCTGGTCGTGGTACAGCAGAATCCAGGGACGTTCCCCCTGCCCCCCGGCATTCCAGGCGGCGAGATCCGCTGCCAGCCAGGAGCGCTGGATCCCGGCGTCCAGGTCAAGTTCATCGGTCAGCCAGTCCATGCAGACTACGTGGAGCCCGGGAAGGTCGAATGAGTACCAGCGAGGTCCCATCCACGTTTCATAGGCGGCGGGGTCACCGGTGTGGATCTCGTAGCCGGTCCGGCTAACAGTGCTGTGGTAACGGTCACCTGCCATGTGGTCGTGGTTGCCGGGAACGGTGTGCCACGGCCGGGGGCTGTGCGACAGGGTCCGGAGGAGTTCACGGTACTGGTCGTCGACGCCGCGGTCGGTGAGATCCCCGGTGATCATGAATGACGCCACGTCGGTCTGCTCGGCGATGCGCCGCAGCAGCGCACCCAGCACTTCGGCGTCACCGAGCTCAGCCGGTTGCGGATACATCGCAGCGCCACCGATGTGGAGATCTGTGAGGTGGGCGAAACGGTAGGGAAGAGCGGTCGCTGCGGGATCTGTCGCCCGTTCCAGGACGAACCGCAGGTCTTCTCCGCTGCGTGTTCGGCAGAACCAGCGGTCTGCGGTTAGGCCGGCTGGAACGGTGACGGTGATGAAACCACTGCCCGGAAGCGCACCGCCGTTGTCCGGGTCACCGTTGAAAGAGAATGCCCCGTTGTCATCGGTGAGCGTCACTCGTCGCCCGTCGCTGACCGAAATTCTCGGCAGTGGCTGTCCGAGTGAATCGACCACTGTACCTCTGACGGTGTCGGACGGC
Organism: Corynebacterium sp. L4757; assembly: GCF_043673995.1. Taxonomy (NCBI): domain Bacteria; kingdom Bacillati; phylum Actinomycetota; class Actinomycetes; order Mycobacteriales; family Corynebacteriaceae; genus Corynebacterium; species Corynebacterium sp. L4757. The sequence continues at coordinate 11,563 of NZ_JBIMEN010000019.1, forward strand.
GTGTCGTCTTCACGATCGTGCTGTGTCGGAGTGTCCATGTTGATCGTCTCTCCTGTTCAGATCCGGTTGGCATTGACTATGGAGTCGGCCCGGAACTGTGCGTCAGGTGCTCCTGTGATCCGGTTCCGGAGACCGGTGAGAAGGGTGTCGAGCACTGCGAGATGGACGATGCGGCTCACGACGGCTTCCACCTGGTGATGGGTTTCCGCACTGCCTGCGACGATCACCGAGTCCAGCAGTTCGGTAACCGGTGACGTCGCGAAGCTGGTGACCCCCACGGTGACTGCTCCCCTGTCACGGGCGGTCTCGACGACCCGGAGCGTGGGAATTGTGGAACCTGTGTGGCTGATCGCGAGGCACACGTCTCCTTCGCCCAGGGATCCGGCGAGGACCTCCTGGAAAATGAAGTCCGCCTCGAAACGGGCGTCGATACCGAGTGCGGTCATGCGGTAGGCGGTGTCCCAGGCCAACGGTGTGGATGTTCCCGCCGCGGCGATGAGCACACTGCCTGCCGACGCGATGATGTCGACGACCCGTTCTATCTGGTCGGTGTCGATGACCCTACTCGCAGCGATGAGAGCCTCACCGGTCTGTATGAGGGTTCTGCGGTAGCGGGCTGAGTCACTGCCACCGTCTCCGGCACCGGCGTCCTCCGCCTCCGACGGAGCGGGCAGTGTCCGGGAGAGCAGAAGTTTGAACTGCTGGTACCCGGTGACGCCGAACCGTTGACAGAACCGGGCCACCGAACCGACCGATGTCGATGATGCGTCGGCGAGCTGGGAGATGGACATTCCCATCACCTCGACGGGGGAGGTCATGATGAATCGGGCGACCCGGGCCTCCGAAACGGAAAAGGACGGTAGCCGGTGCCGGATTTCCTCCAGTACCGGTGTGCGACGGCCGAGGATGGCGTCGCGGAAGTCACTGTCTGTGTCATTCATGCCGTGAACGCTACCGCCCGAAGATGAACGCAGCGTAGGTCGAAATGAACGGTGGATGAATCTTCCATCTATCCGTCACTTCTGGAAACATGCTCCTGTCTGGACCAGGAGGACACCCCTGTCACCCGTCTGTGTCATCTGACCCGTCGGCGGCGCCGGGCCCCGGGGAGGGTCCTGAACCCGTCGATTGACGTGCAACACCTGGGACCGTAACCCGCACGAGAAGTGGCGGGACAAGCTCGACACGGTACTCACCAATGGCCGGCATCTGGAGCTGTAGGTCGCGCGGAAGGCTTGCATGCGGTTCCGGCGGGCGTTGGCGTACCGGGGTGCCGAGATGGTCCGGTCGTCGTCGGGGCCAGGGGAGGCGGTGAACAATCTCATTGATCTGCACCGGCGGGTCGCGAGGGGTTGACGCAACTTCGACTACTGCCGGTTGCAGACAGTGTTGATCGGGGGTGGATTCGACGAGCATCCCCGATCAGGAGACACGCCGTGACCCACACTCAAACGCGAAGAGCCCGCAAACCCCATACGCGGTCCTTGGCGCTATCGTGGCTACGGTGGCTATGGTCGGCATCACAATCAGATCCCGACAGGGGTCTACTGCACGGATTTGAGGAACGACAGCCTACACCTCAGAAGAACAGTTTTTGAATTGTAGGGATGCTCGCAAACATCATGTTCACTAGGGTGGAGTTATGGATAATGGAACAGAACCGTCACTGCCTCTAGATATTCCTGAACATTCTGAGGTTATTTCCGGGCAGAAAGTCGGTTACGCGCGGGTTAGCTCTAAAGACCAAAACTTAGAGCGGCAAACCGCAGCGTTGAAAAAAGAGAAGTGCTTTCGCATATTCGACGATACTGTCAGCGGTTCGTCTACTGACCGGCCTGGGTTGGATGGTGCGTTGAATTATGTGCGTCCTGGTGACCAACTTGTGGTCACCAGTATGGATCGGTTGGCGCGGTCGCTTATTGATTTGCACCGCCTGGTCGATGACCTGACCAGTCAGGATATTTCAGTGAAGTTCCTGAAAGAGGGGCAAACGTATTCGTTGAATTCGACTCCGATTGCCAAGCTCATGCTCGGACTGCTCGGATCGGTGGCGGAGTTTGAGCGCTCGATTATTCGTGAGCGCCAGGCAGAGGGAATTGCGCGGGCGAAAGCGCGCGGGGTTTATAAAGGTCGCGCGAAAGCGCTGACTGATGAGCAGCTTGCCCAGGCACAAGAGTGGGTGACTGCCGGTATTCCGAAGGCTGAGGTTGCCCGTAGGCTCGGCATTGGCAGAACAACGCTTTATAGCTACTTGGATAAGGTATAGATAACTGCGGAGACCGCCGTAAATGCCAAGTCAGAGCCTTGCTGCGTCCCAGATTTTCCCACCTACTCAGACGGAACAAAACCTGGGACACTTCACTATTGCACAACCCTTGCGGCTAAAATAGTGACTGTAATCCCAGGCCGCCTCACAGAGCTGCTCCGTCACCGCCTCGGCCATCGCCTCCTGCCCCAGAGGGGTCGGGTGCATCGGGTACGCGTCAGTCTCGCTGTCGAAGAAGTCAACCCAGCGCTTGTCGACGGGTGCGCACCCCGTGTGCTCCTCCACTCCGGCGGGCAGGACGTACTGCGCCCCGGCGCGCTCAGCGGTCGCCGCCACCTCCTCGTTGAGGGGCCCGGGTCAGATCCACCACCCAGGCCCGGTCTGCGGGGCTGATGGTCGCGGCATTGGCGCATTCACCTGAGCTGTCGACCAGAGGGAAGTACCCGGTCACGATCACCGTCGCCTCCGGGGACCGGCCCTCGATCCCGGCATGGACCGCGTCGAGCTCCGTCGACAACTCCGCCAGGCGCTGTTCGGCCGCGTCCTGCAACCGCGGACCGCAGTCGGTCGGCCGGCCCGCCGCCAGGTCCGCGACGAAGCAGTCCACGATCGCCGAAAAGTCGATGTCGTTGCCGCCGATGGACAAGGTCACCAACGTGGTGTCCGCGTTCAGCGCCTCCACCTGCGGCGGGATCACCTCCTCGCCGGCCTCCCGTGGGGCGAGGACATGCTCGGTCCGCGCTCCTGAACAGGTGACGTCGATGCCCGTGACGCGGTCGTCGGCGAGAACACCGGCCGGGTAGTTGTCCGCGGACCGCAGGCACGCGGCCGGCCCGGACGTCGGCGCCGACGTCGACCCTAACGCCGCGTAAGAATCCCCGAGCGCGACGTAGTTGTACGTCCGGGGCTACGCGGGGCTGGAGGGGGTGCCGGAGGCGGGGGGTTCCACGGTGTCCCCGCAGTCGGCGAGGACAAGTGCGGTTGCGCCCGTGCAGGCGGCAAGCGCGGATAAGCGTGATCGCATAGGCCTCAGTGTAAAGGCCCGGCGGGTCCGCGCCACCTCAGCAGGGCGCGCGGGCCGGTGAGGCCCTCCCCGCTCGTCAGGCTGTGGCGCGGGTCCTGCTCAAGAACCCGAACGCCATCCCGATGAGCACCAGGCCGATCAGTGCGTACACGCCGATCCCCCGGCCGCCGGTGTCCGGGAGCACTCCGACGGAGGTGTCCGCGACGGTAAGCACGATATCCGCCCCCTGTCCGGATACGGCGACCAGCACGCTGTCTCCTGACTGCGTGACCACGATCTCGTTAGTCTCCGGGTCGACCGTGGCGTCGAAACGCACCGGTTCGGCGAGCAAGTTCATGCCCTCCGGCGACCTGGTTTCGACCAGGTAGAACGTCCCAGCGGTGGGTACCTCGAAGGCACGGTTACCGGCGTCGATCTCTGCGATGACGTTCTCGTAGTCGATGTCGCCGCTTTCTCCTGCACCGTAGACCACGAACTCCGCGCCTGCGAGTTCATCAAGGATGGTCGGCTCGGTCGGGTTGGAGGGGTCGTACTCAGCCTTCTGCACGGTCACGATCCCCGGGTCCGGCTCCGGTTCCTCGCCGACCGGACCGCAGGCATCGTCCTCGAACGTCTGCCCTTCGTAGTCCAAGTAGACGGTGTTGAACAATCCGTTACCCGGGCCGACCCGGCACTCCAGGGTTGCTCGTTCTTCCTCACTCAGTGCGTCCAACCCCGTAGATCCGCTCCACGCATAGTCGACTTCGAGGAGGTAGGTGTGCGTCTGACCCTGTGCGATCGTCCACTCGGCAGTCTCCGGGACAATCACCCACTCCTGCCCTTCCGCCGGCGGACCGAAGCTGGTTTGATCCGCCTCGCTGTAGGCTCCGTCGCCGGACACGCCCACCACGCGCGCCCCGGTGACCTCCACCAGGCCGGTGAACTGCGGTGCATCCCGCAGGGAGTAAGTCGCCGGGCTACCTTCCGCGGGGCCGGTGACCACCAGTTCATAGCGCGCCGCGAGCGCCCCGCTTTCACTGGGCAGACTGGTGTCGGCCGTGTCGATGGCACCGTCGCCGTTGACGTCGACGATGTTCTTCGCCACCGTCGGGCCGCAGTTCCAGTCCGACGCCCAATTGTTCTCGATCGTGGGGTCGTAATCCAGCCCGCGGACGGTCGCTTCGTTCTCATAACAACCTTCCCGGGTCGGTGGTGCAGCGGAGAACTCCACTTCGACCCAGTGGCCGGCTGCGAGCGTGCCGAACGACACCTGGAAACCCGTGCTGGTCGTCGTTATGTCGTACTGTGGCGCCGGTTGTCCTTCGCCGACCAGTACTTGGTGGAGCTGCGGATCACTGAACGTGTCCGGAGCGAAGGTGTCCTGGATGTGGAAGCCTGTTGCCGTGTCCGGACCAAGGTTCTCGACCCGGATCGTCCAGTTCGCTCTGGCGGGGTCGTCGCCGTCGCGGCCATCCGTAGAGATCTTCTCGATATTCAGGTCGACTTCCCGCTGAGTGAACGGGTTCGTCGTACTCGTGCCGTTGGAGTTGTATCCGGTGGGAGCGTTCTGGTTGGTGGAGACGAGCTCGAACGTCGGGTTCTCGGTGGTGGCGTCGTTGATCTGGATCTGCACGAGCTGAGAGTTCGCCCCGGTACTGGTGGTACTGAAGCCCAGGGTCCCGTCGCCGTAGAACCACGCCTTGCCCCACTGATGCCCGGTAGGTACGCGGTCGCCGAAGCTGTTGGTCAACTGCGTGATGTTGAAGCGGCGGACTTTGCCCGTGGCCAGGTTGATGCGTTCCATGTACACGTTGCTGTCACTGGACGCCCACGCGTTCTGGATGCCCCACGCATAGTTGTTGGCGGGGTCCTGGATGAAATTATGGTCGGCATCGAACTGTGGCACGAACGTGTAGTCCTCGGCGGATGCCCGGTATTCCCAACCGGGTACGTTGCGGTCACTGGCACCGGCGCAGCCGAGAGCACCCCGGTCCCACAAGCGGTTGAACTCCGTGCGCGTAGTCGGGGTCGGCCCCTCCGCGCACCAGTCGCCGCGCATCCGGCGGTCCCACTGGTCATTGCCGTACGCCAGCGACGGGTTGGGAGACGACGCCGTAACCTGATCGAGGTCGACCCGGTACAACGCACCCGTGCCGGACAGCGACGCGTTGGCGACCCAGTAATCACCTTGCTGGTCGAAGAAGCCGGCGTTAATTCCGCCCCACAGATCATTCGGCCACGGGGTCGCGTACTCGCCGCCGAACCCGTACCCGTCCGGACCCTCACCGGTCACCTTGCCGAGGTCGTAGACCTGTCCAGTCGCTGGGTCGATCTGCAGCAGATGGCCCGCGGGGAAGCACGGATCCTCCCGCGGGCTGGTATCGCGGCGCCCATCGACCTTGTCCGCTACGGCATACTCCGTGCCGTACCTGGGCTGGCTGATGGTGTACAGCCAATTATCGGCGGGATTGAACGCTAGCGCGTTGTAAATCCACCCGGTGGTCTTACCCACCCGCACGAACTGCCCCTCGACCGTCGTCTGGTAGTGCAACTGGGAGGTGTAACGGTTCTGGCCGGACGGTGCGGAAGACACCACGTAGACGCGGTCCCCCTCCTGTTCCGCGGGAGTCAGCTCTCTGGCGGGCTGGCGGCCGTACCCGTCGACCGGGATCTGCCAGTCCGGTCCCGGCGGGATGGACTGACCCGTGGCGTCGGTGTGCGACTGTCCTTCGCAACGATCCGGAATCGGTTCGTCGAGAACCGGTTTGGTGCCGCTGGCAGTGATGTTGAATGTCAGTGGGCCCCCGCCACCATCTACTCTCACCTCGAAAGCAGTGCCGCTCGTGACCGACATCTGGGGCGAGATCGGTACAGTGACACTGACATTGGCACGAACTGGCAGCGAGCGGTTAATACTGGGCTGGTAACCAACTTGTCTCCCTGCCTGGTCGTAGACCCAGATGGTGAGAACATTGGAAGTTCTGGTGCTGGTGTTGGCTACGTTCACGGTGAGTGAGTCAATGGTCCCAGCTTCGTTGGCGACGTTTCTGATTGTGAAGAAGCTTCTCATTGTGACGGGGTTCGGGGTAACCTGCGACGTCGAGATCTCACCCCGCGCTGTGGTTTGCGCGGATGCGGTCATGGGCGCCGTCGCCTGCAGGATCACCAGGATAAAGACGCAGTGCATCGCTGCGATCAGGGCCAGGGGTGTGCGGATGCTCCTCCCCTTCACGGAATCTGTACTCTTCATCATTACTTTCATCCTTGTGGCTTTCTACGGTTCCCGTATATAAGCAGCGCGACGCCGGCGCTTACCACTAAGGCACCGATGATCAGCAGATCTATGACGTCCGCGCCGGTGCGGGCCAGGCCGCCGCGCGTGGGGGTTTCTGGGGTTTCTCCCGGGGAGGACGCATTGGGCGCACTCGGGGGATCGCTCGGAGAGAGAGGCTCGCCGAAATCCTCTGGCCAGCCGGGCTCACCCGGTTCACCGGGATTGTTAGGCCGGTCTCCGGGGGGCACGTCCGGCACGTCGACCGGCGGGCGTTCCGGCGTCCCCGTGGGGGGTGTCTGCGGACGCGTCTTGGTGATGATCAGCCCGTCGGGGTGGGCCGTCTGACCAGCTTCCGGGTTCATGGGGATGCCCACCAGGAATGGTTCGATCTGGCGGTATATGGTCCCGTCGTCCGGGGCGGCGGAGGTCACCAGATAGACGCCGACGGGCAACGATTGGAAGACCGCGACCCCGTCGCCGTCGGTAGTGACGGTGTAGAAGTCGCTGGTCGGCCAGTTCGCCACGATCTCCGCGAGCGGGGTGCTTTCAATCCGCCTGATGTCTTCGGCGTTAAAGGGATCGAGATCAGCCAACTTCGCCAACCGGATCTCGATGCCGGCTACCTCGCCGACGGGCAGTTCCTCGTAGGGGGCCGGGTTACCGGGGGTGACGACGATACGGAGGTTTGTCACCCCGTTCTCGGTGGTGATGTCCTGCCCTTCCGGTACCCCGACGATTTTTGCGGCGTACGCTTCTCCGGTGGTGCCGAGGGCCGTGAAACCGAGCACGAGTGCCATGGTCAGGGAGGCGATAATTCTCTTGAAAAGTTTGGGAGTCATGACTGTGTCACCGCTACCTTCTCCGGCGCGGGGTCCACTGGACGGCGGCGCCACTTGCTTAGCCACCAGATGGTGGCGACTACGGCGATCAGGGCGGCGATCACCAGTGCTGTCATCCACCACATCCAGAAGCCGGAATACATGTCGTCCAATATGCGTGCGTCATCCGCGTCGAGAGGAACGGCGTGTCCGCGCACGAGAAGACGATGGGTGTTGATGCCGTAGGGCGTGCAGGTGATCAGGGTGACGAAGTCGCCGTTGGTCTCCGCCTTCAGGGCGTCAACTTCGTGCGGCAGAACGACGTCGATCTGGTCGACCTGGTACTTCATTTTCTGGCCCGCCACCTGGAGGTAAAACTCGCCGCCCAAGTCGAGATCGCTCAGGTTGTCAAACATGCTCGCATTCGGCAGTCCGGTGTGTCCCGTGATCATCGAGTGGGTTCCTTCCCCGCCCACCGGGAGGTCGGAACCGTACAGGTGGCCGAGGCCTTTCTGCAGGGTGTCCTCGCTGGTCCCGTGATAGATGGGAAGGTCGACGTCGATGGCGGGGGCGACGAGCCGGCCCATGGCCGCGTTGGAGCTCAGTTGCTGCTCGTATTCCCGGAAGTCCGGGGAATCTGTGGCGAAGCGCTCCAGCCAGGGGTCCAGTACCGGGCCACGTGCCTTTTCCTCGTTGAAGAGCTGCGCTTTCCGCAGCTCCCTACTGAGTTCTTCGGCGGGCTGGTCCTCGGCGATAGACCGGTATTGTTTGGTGACTTCCGCAGCCTGGTAGTTGTTCCACAGGGTGGATGCGACCGGGTACATAAGGAACAGGACACCTAAAAGAACCAGGGCAATGACCATGAGTGTGCTGACTGTTCCGCGGTCGAGTTCGCGAACCTGTCGATAACGCATGATCCAGCTCCTGGTTCTGTGCACCGCGTGTGAACAGGTGCGTCGTGGGTTGGTTTTTGAGGGTGTTGCCCGTCGTGCCGTGCCACGGGTGAGGTGCAGGTGCGGCAGCGTCGTCACACCTGCCCCGCGCCCGTGGGGGGGCGGTTAGCTCCGGCTGCTGCGGCGTGCGAACCACGCGGCAGCGGCGAGCAACACCGCACCGATTCCGGCCAGGAGGCCGATACCCATTCCACCAGTCATCGGCAGGTTAGGGGTGGTGTCGCGCAGGTTGCGCACTTCAGCGGCAAGCGTGTAGACACCGGGCGCCTGGTCGACGGCGGTCTGGGTCAGCGTCAACTCGATCGGGTCGGCGAGCAGCTCGTAGCCGGCGGGCGACTGGATCTCGAAGAGGCAGTAGACGGGCGCCTGGTCGGCGGACTCGGTGACTCCGTTGTCCTCGAAGTCGTTGACGTGCAGACCCTCGATAGTCACGAGACCTTCGGCATTGGTCGTCCACTGGTTCTCACCGTTAGCCGTCACGCGCTGGCCTTCTGTCTGGTCGCCATCCTCACACCTCCCGTTGTCGCCCGGGGTGTAGAGCTCGAACACGGCTCCTTCCAGGAAGGTGTTCTCGTCGCCGGCGTCGACCTTGGTGATCTGGACGTTTCCCCAGTAGGTGACGGTCTCGTTGGTCTCGGTCGTGGTGTCGCCGCCACCGGAGCCGTTGTTGGTGATCACGGTCGCCTGGTTGGTGAGCTTGCCCGTATCAGTCGGGGCGAGCACGTCCGCCTCGATGGTGGTGACGACCTGGTAGGAGGCGTCCGCGGTGCGGCGCTCGGTGAGCAGCTGCAAACCAGCCGGGGTGAACTCGACGGTGACCTGCTGGGTCGCCGGATCAACCGCGACAGTGTAGTGGGTTCCGTTTTCGAACCCGTCGACCGAGACCTGCTCGGGCGTCGTCGTGATCAGGTTCTCCTGCAGGTCGTCCTGCACGGTGTAGCGGGAGATCGAGGTGGCGTTGTCGGCGACCGGCGGGACATCGGAGGTGATGGTGAACTCGATGGTGTCACCGGCGTTCGCGTTGGAGTCTTCGACTTCCTTGGTCGCCGTGGACTCGTAGTTCTTCGGGTACGCGTGGACGTCGTAGTTCCACGAGGTGCCGCCCGTTTCGGCGTTACCCTGGGTCATCGGCACGAACGCCAGGAACGGCGAGGCAGGGGCGTAGCCGGGGAGCGGCCCGGTCTCGACGATGATGTAGGCGCCAAGTTCCAGGTCAGACAGGATGATCTGGCCGGCCTCGTCGGTGGTTTCGGTGGCCACCGGGGTCACGTCTCCGGTCACTTCGGTGCCGTTGACGTAGTCACCGATGCTGAGGTTGGCGGCGGCGGCGAGACCGTCGTTGGTGGTCAGGTCCACGTCGTTGATGCGGTAGATGGTGAATCCGACACCAGCGAGAGGGGTTCCCCCTACCTGCTGCTCGTTACCGGTCGGCGCCGCAGTAGAATCGGGGTTCGCGCGCTTGTGGATCGTCAGCGAGCCCGTCGCCTCCGAGTTGACCACCGGCGAGGCGGCCTCCTGCGCCACCGCGGGCTGAGTCATGACCACGGGCATAGCGAGCCCGGAGGACAAACCGACAACTGCTGCGGCAGCGACGACTCGAGCAGCCGCGAGGTTTTTCTTCATGTTTTTTCCTGTCTTTGGATTACCTTAAAGGGGCATACTGCCTGCGGGTGTCTTACCAACACGTATGGTCATTCCCCCGTCGTCCAATCCACGCGAAGAATAAGGTCTCGTTAATGCTGGTGGCATCGTAGGAGCCATCTGCTGGTTGCGTTCTAGCGCGTTTTATGAAGTTCGTCCCAGCTTAGGATTTGCTGAAATTCGGGCAGTGACTATAACTCTATCGGGAATTTTTCAAATGTTTAACCTGAGAGATGTTCAGCGATGTGTCGACGTTTTCTAAGTGATCCGTGCTTGAAAAAATAGTACGACTGTTTTACCCTTGAGCTGGACAATTGAACATTGTTGATACACCACATATTTTTCTACTTATACCTGCTATCAATCCCCTTTTACCCCCTTCAGGTGGTAGCTCATTTTTAGCGTATATTGACATCTAGGTCCTACAGATAATTCACAGTAACTTATATGGAGAACTCAGCCATCAACAATAGGTGTCCGATTGGTTGTGTTTACACTCGAAACGGATGGTAGCTGTGACACAGAAAAGAAGAATCAACTGGAACACGGTGATCGCGCTCGCCCTGGTCGTCGTGGGCCTGTCGGTTCTGCTGTACCCGGTCGTCGCCACGCAATGGAACAACGCCATGCAGCGTCTGGCCGCAGACGAGTACTCCGAGATCGAGCAGGGCACTCCCCCGGAGATCCTCAATTCGGCCGTCGAGGATGCGCACCAGTACAACGCGGAGATGTCGGGCATCGAGATCATCGACGCCTGGGACGGGCACGTCGACAAGTCCTCCCCCGGTTACCAGAGGTACCTCAACTACCTCTCCCAACTCTCCGGGACGGAAGCCATGGGACAGATCGCGATTCCCGCGATCGACTCCAACCTGCCGGTGTTCCACGGCACCTCGGACGAAGTCCTTAATAAAGGGGTCGGCCACCTCTACGGCACCGATCTCCCGGTAGGCGGGGAAAACCGGCACGCCGTCCTGTCTGCGCACACCGGTCTTCCCCACGCGACCTTGTGGGACAACCTCGAACACCTTGAAGTCGGGGACGTGTTCTACATGTCGGTGTCCGGGCAAAAGATGAAGTACGAGATCGGCCAGATCGAGATCGTGCTCCCCCATGAAAGCCAGGGCCTGAAGCGCGTCCCCGGTGAGGATCTGGTCACGCTTGTCACCTGCACCCCGTACGGGATCAACACCCACCGCATTCTGGTGACCGGTCACAGAGTGCCGATGGACGAGCAGGAGTCGGACGTGTTCGACCAGCGGGGCATCCAGATTCAATGGTGGATGTGGCTCATTCTGGCTGTGGCGATCGTGTGCGCGATCCTCACCGCCTGGTGGCTGTACAGTCTGCGCAAGAAGAACCGGAAGAAGTCCGGTCCCAACGGCACCACCGAGGGCCAGCAGCCGGTCTCCGCGTGACGACCTCCGGCACGGGGCAGCTCAAGGTGGGATACTTGCGTCATGGCACCTACCCCGGACTCCGCCCGTTTCGATGACGCGCTGCTGCTCATCCTGACCACAGAATTGTTACCCACCGTGCGGAGGATCGTGGCTGATCTGGGCGTGGGGTTGCCCGCAAATTGTGGACACGTAGTTAAGCTACTTAGTGGTTAAGCAGCGGCTTTCTTTTTATCGTCTTGCTCAGCGATCCGGGCCTCGAAATCGACAGGGCTAATCATCCCGATAGACGAATCCCGACGGCGCCGGTTGTAGACAATCTCAATCCAGCGAGCCACAGCCTTCCTGGCCTCATCACGGGTTGCCCATCTTCCGGTCGTAGAATTCGGTCTTTAACGTCGACCAGAATGATTCTGACATCGCATTATCAAAGCACACACCAGTCCGACCGACAGATTGAGCAATACCCAGTTCTTGACAGACCTGCCACAGCTGTTCGCTCGTAAACTGAGTGCCACGATTGCGCCGTTCAAGCTATTAACTCCGTGGAAAGCGATTCTCCCAATTGATAATGGAACGCTTATCCCAGAACAAAAAATTTCTGGGTATGGTGCGCCTGGTCTAGTGCGCTGGTGGGATGAAGCTTCGAAAATTTGGGAAACCAACAGAACAAAGAGTTCCAAATTATCACTCTATGAACGTGGGAACTACTATTCACTTCTTAATAAGCAAACGGGTGGTACAAATTTGAGAGTGTTCTATACCGCGTCAGGGACGAAACTAGCGGCAGCTATTTCAGATGATCCACAAGCAATCGCTGAGCACGCACTGTATTGGTTGCCTGTCCGGAGCATGAGTGAAGCACGATACTTAACAGCAGTACTAAATGCTCCGATTACAACTGAGATTGTCCAGGAATATCAGTCCGTTGGACTATTCGGAGGAAGGCATTTTGATACATATCCGTGGATGCTGGCGATTCCCCAATACGATCCTTTTAATGGACTTCATCAACATTTAGTTGAACTATCTGAGGAATGTGAGAGCATTGCTGGCACTGTTCCAGAAGGCAGTGCAGGCTTCCAGAAGATTCGCGGTAACGTGAGGAAAAAACTTGATGAAGTAGGCCTGCAACAACAACTGGATGAAGCAGTCGCGGATCTTCTTGAACACGGCGAAGAAGCCGCCGAAGAAGAATAAGTAGAGAAGGCTCCGGGTACGTTTGCGTGAGACTTCTCTACTGACGCGGAAGTCGCTTAAGCGACTTCCTTGCCGCTGAAGAATGTGCTCTGCCAGGACGCTAGATTGGACACCAATCTAGCGTCCTTAACGTTCACCACTCCTACTGCTGAATAATTCGTAGCTAGCGCCCAAATCCATTGGTACATTGGCACTAAAGTGCTTTGCTGCGCTCAGCGTGGCGTTGAGGTGAGACGAAGGAGGGCAACGGCGTGCTAACTATCGCGAGAATGAACGCGTATTCCGTTGCCTATTATCAGTCCACTGTGGAGGAAAATCAGGGTCCTGATTCCTACTATTCTGAGGACGGAACGAAGCCTGCCGAGGTATGGATTAAGGCGGCGCATGCTACGAATTCGACGTTTGTTTCAACGCATTTAGGCGTTGAAAACGGCGAGACTGTCGACGGTAAAACGGTTCATGATTGGTTCGATAACGCCGTTGCTCCGAGTGGGGTAAAGCTCGGTCGGGCACCAGGAGCAGATGGTGTTCCTGGTTTCGATCTGACTTTTTGTGCGCCAAAATCAGTGTCGTTGCTATGGGGATTAGGAGATGAGCCGGAGCTGCGAACGCTCATTGATCACGCCCACCAGGAGGCTGTGTCCGAGGCGTTGGACTATGTCAGTGAGCACGCTGGGTATACCCGTCGGCAAGACCCGACAGTATCTGAAAAGCGGTTGATGATTGAAAAACTTCGCGGTATTTCTGGCGTGAAATATGAGCATCGGACATCACGTGCGGGTGATCCTCATGTGCATTCTCACGTGTTGTTGGCGAATAAACAACTGTGCCAAGACGGCAAGATTCGCACGCTGGATTCGAAGGGAATCTATCACGAAGCACGCGCTGCCGGCATGGTGTACCAAGCAACCTTGCGCGAGATTTTAAGCAGAAAACTTGGCCTTGAATGGGGCGAAATTGTTAACGGTTGCGCGGAAATTTCTGGCCTTGATGATCGAAAATTGTTGGCAGATTTCTCTACTCGGGCACGAGAAATTGACCAATGGCAAGAAAATAATGGACTAGAAACACGCAGTAACTATCAACGCATCGCGCAGAAAATTACGCGCCAAACAAAAGATCTAGACGTTAGTTTGGACGAATTAGAGACGCAGTGGGCGCAGCGTGAGCATAGCGAAACAGTGCGCGGGTTTATCGCTTCTTTGGATAAGAATCCGGGTAATGATGGTGCGCAGATCTACCGTTTTGGCATCGAATCTCTTCCTGATTCGGCTGACATTTTGGCTGAAGTTATTGCCGAGCGTTCCACGTTTACGCGTGCCGATGTTGCGGAAAAAGTCGCAGAACTTCTGCCGGTAGGAGCAGTCGAGCCTCACCTGATGCTGCGTACTATTGAATCTTTAACAGATGCGGCACTAACTTCTGATGATTCTTTATCGGTGACTCCGGATAAAGATCCAGCGGTTGATAACACCCAACGCGAGGGCGCACAGCGGTTTACAACGACTGCAGTTATCGATGAAGTAGAACAAGCAGTTCGACTGGCAACGGCTGTTGTTGACGCTGGAGTCAGCGCGGAAAGCATTAAACCTATCCCTGGTGCACTGTCTGAAAATCAGGCATCGGCGATGCGTCAGGTCGTAAAGTCGCCATATCGAGCCAGCGTTATTGTTGCTCCAGCGGGCGCTGGTAAAACCTCATCGCTTAAAGCCGCCCGTAGCGCATGGGAGCATGCAGGAAAAACAGTTGTTGGTCTTGCACCAACGGGTAAAGCTGCCGATGTCATGGTCGGTGAAGCTGTCGCGGATGAATCGATGACTATTGCTCGCGCATTGCGGGCAGGGAATGCGTCAACGCCTGGACAACGTGCCAGGGCGTTGGGCTGGGATAGAAATACTGTCGTTGTTGTTGACGAAGCCGGCATGGTGGCTAGTCCTGAACTCGTCGAGATTCTGAGTACGGTGAAAGCAGCAGGTGCTCGCACTGTCTTAGTTGGTGACCCGGAGCAGTATTCGGCGGTGAAAGCTCGTTCTGGTCTGCTCGCGACGTTGTCTGAAGAACTACCTGATGCTGTTGAACTAACAGAAGTATTTCGTCAGCGTAGCGAGAAAGAACGCGAGGCTTCTACCTGGCTGCGCAGCGGAGATAAAGGACTTATTGAGCGTGCTGCGCAATGGTATGCGGATAATAATCGTGTTCACGCGGGCTCTGTGACCGCGATGCTCGATGATGCTTTGGCAGGCTGGGCGAAAGATACTGAACATGGGAAACAATCACTGCTTATTGCCTCTACCCGTGAACAAGTAGGTGCGCTTAATGCAGCGGCGCAGAAAACACGTTCCGACCGTGGCGAACTAGACCTTCAACAGCCTCATACTCGCCTATCAGATGGGCTGGAAGCGTACATCGGCGATACGATTTTGACCCGCAGCAACGACTACGAGCTGATAACCAGTGCCGGAGACGTAGTGCGTAATGGTCAGCGCTGGATGGTGGAATCTTTTACTGCTGATGGGGCTGCGCAGGTACGTCGTGTTGATGATACTTCCGCCACTGTGACGTTAAGTAGCGACTATCTACGAGATAGCGCGCAATTAGGCTATGCCTCGACTGGTCATTCAGCACAAGGCGCCACTGTAGATATTGCCCGTGTAGTCTCTGGCGTTGGCCAGTTAGATAAAGCCAGTGTGTATGTTCCGATGACACGAGGGCGTGACGGAAACTTCCTGTATATCACCGAAGAACAGCCCGGAGATTCTGAGACTGGGCATAACAAGGCGCGTCCTCGGCAGCGGCGAGAATCCAAAGGATATGCCCGTGACCTGCTGGCTAATGCAGCACAGCGTGACCGTGGAGATGTTACCCCGCATACGTTGTATGGCCAGGCACGTCGAGATTGGGCGTTGAATCGCTTGTTGACGGGTGCCGTAAAAGATCCGTTTAGAGGAACGGCGATTGCTGCGTATATGAAAGGTTTTGAACAACGGAGAAGCAATCGTTTCCACGCGCACTTTGATATGTCGCCAGAGCTTGTCCTTGATAAGCGCGATGATATTAAAGGTGGGACAAGCGACGAGCGCGTTGCACGTCGTCATGTACAGCTTTTGGACGAGCGCGCGCAAGCTCAACAACAACGAGAAGAGATAGCGCCGCAGCTAGAGCAAGAAAAGTCCAAGCTCGCCATGCTAAAAGAGCAAGACCGAGACCTAGAATCTCGCGTGTGGGATGCGCAACGCATCTACGACAAAGCGGAACGCAGCCTTTCGTGGGCGCAGTCGACACAGCAATCGCGCGGCTTGTTTAAAAAGCTTCTCCACGGAGCATCTGATCAGGCGAAGGTTGATGAGCTTACCCAAGAACTCGAGCAAGCGCAGCAGGTGTATGAAGAAATAAGCCAGCAGCATGACGCACTTGCAGCCGAACTCGAGGTACAGAAGGACACCGTGGAGAGACTGCGCGAGCGCGATGGCGAGCTGGAAGACAGAATGGCCTTCTTGGACTCCATGCTGTTTTTGACAGACAACGGGACGAGTCCATTTGCTGAAGATCAACCAGATTCCTTTTCCTCACCAGCTGATAGCTACCTCGGATATGACGATAGCTATGACATGAGTCGCTCTCCTGTTTTTGGGCTTAGCGATGATTCATCTGATGGGATGGAACTCTAAACCAGCTAGTAGCACGGTATAAAACATGTCACTAACAGGTAAACTGTAGACCTGTATTTACGGGATACAGTTCTACAGTTATACAGTTCTAGCCTTTGCCGGCGCGATAGCAGCTATAAAAACTAGGCATTGCAACCAGTGGTCGGGTGATGGCCTAGACGTTATTTTTCGGTGCCCGCTTGAGGCTAGCGACGATTGTGGCAGCGTCTACTTCTAGAACTGTTGCCAGGGTGAGCAAATTAAGCACCGAGAGATTCCGCTCCCCGCGCTCAATCGAGCTGACATATGTCCGATGGAGTCCTGAAAGGTGGGCAAGACTTTCTTGCGATAGTCCCTTTTCTTTACGTGCAGACCGGACTCGGTTGCCTACTTCCTGCAATAGGCGCTGATCTTCAACCACCTATCCAGAATCGAGCGGTGAACCCTTAGAGTCGACAGACTATAAGTATCATTTTGGGAGAATCCACAACGCACGGGAAGGTAGACATGATTATCTCACTGGCAAACCTTAAAGGTGGCCTCATGCGCAGCACCAACGCCGCGCTATTGGCAGAAGCATATAGCCGGATGGGCAAAAACGTCGCTATCGCAGACACCTCATGGGACGGAGGGGCAGCACACTGGCTCAAGCTTGCGCATCAAAACGGCAATGTCAGCCCCATTGAGGTTCATGAGTTTCCAATTGGCGCGATGCTACAAGCTCATGAGATAGCTGAGCTTGGCGACGAGCTTCGCGACAATATTCAACAGCTTGAGGAATCTCTTGGCGATGATGCAGTCGTCATCGTCGATACCAATGCGCGCCAGGAGCAGAAGCTGCGAGAGCTAGATAGCATCGTCGACTGTGTCGCAGTACCCTTCGATGGCTCGTCGATGTCTGTTGAACCAACACGTCGAACCCTTGTGGCTATCAATGCGCCCACCATATTATTCGGCTGTGGCCCGAGAGCGGATGAACCTATGTATCAAGAAATGTTGAACAAGGTAGGCGTTAAAGCAACCCGCGAAGCGAGCGTTGCCATAGGTGATAGCGAGGATTATCAGCGCTGCCGTATTCCCGATGATATGCCGGATTATGAAGCGTTGGCCTCTGAAATAATTCAGTAAACGATGCTCGCGGCGGGTGAAATAACGCCGATGAACAGGGAACCTGCATAGCTGTAAATACAGCACCCGTAAATACGGGAGCTAGTTCTTATACTTTTTTAGCTCTGCTTCTACGGCATCGTGAATAATTTCTCGCATGGTCACAGACTGCAAAGCTGCGGCAGCTTTGAGCTCACGGTGAAGACGTGAATCGAGCTCCACGGTGAGCTTGACAGTGTGATCGCTTTGGTTGCGTGAGGCAAAGGCTTTGCCAATATCCGCTGACTCTCGCGCGGCGGATTTAGGCTGACGCTTCATAGAATTGGTCTTTTGAACGGCCATTAAAACGACTCCTTTATCTCGGCGAGTACCTGGGTGTACTCCCCTAAATCAGTTGGTTTAGTTCTGAAACTGCGGTGGAAAGCCTCTCGCAAGGGAATAACTGTTTCAAAGAAACTCACGTCCGCTTCTTTAAGCGCATCGACTGCTTCCGATATTGCGGTCGTTCCAGCACGTACTTGAGTAAGCAAGGCCGCGTAAGGGGTTTGTTCAAGAACGTCGATAACTTTCCACATCTGCGCCACATCTGCGCCTCGCGGAGCGGCAGGGATGATAATAAAATCTGATACCTGCAACGTGGCGTTGATAGATGGTTCGTCTCCAGGCGGTGTATCAATGATGACTACCTCATCATCAGATAGCGAGGAGGTAATGCGCTCGAGCTGTCGAGGAATAGCTATCGAGACTTCAAAGTCCAATGGCGTGCCAGCTTCTTGAGCGGATTCTGCCCAATCCATCGCAGTGCCTTGACGGTCAAGATCTATCAGCGTGACCTTTTTACCTTCAGCAGCAAGAGCGCTACTGAGATAGATTGCCGTCGTTGTTTTTCCCACCCCGCCTTTGATATTAACGATTCCTAGAATCATGCCCACTCCTTAACCATAAATACGGATACCGTAAAACCGTATCTCAAATAATGAGCTATGTACATCGATACTGTAAACCCGTAAATACAGGTGCTGTATTTACGGGTACTGTAATGAAGTCATTCTTGGTCGTTGTCAGCCTCTAATGCCTGGGTCATAATTTCTCGGAACCTACGGTCGATAACGTCCTCTTCAAATTGTGCGGCAGCATGCTCCCAATGCTTTTGCTCAATCGCCGGGAGCATAGCTCGAATCGCCAACTTCAAATAGAACCCACGCGAGCGCCCCGTGCGCTCCGAAAGGTTATCGAGCCTCTCGATCGTCTCTTCATCAAGGCGAACAGAGACAACCCTTCCAGACGGATGAACTCCTTGCTTTGTCATAACCAACCTTTCTCTACTGTGTAAACATTGTTTACACAGTAGCAAGGAATTAAACGCGCATGTTTGGTGGCGCTGATGGGCTGCAACGGTGACGCATTGCTAATAAGTGGTGAAACTGCCGAGCCTGACTTTAAGGAATGAAAGGGGAGGGAAATAGCGAGACTCAACTTCCTGACCTCTAGTACTTCGATTATTTGTTTGAGAACGCTCCTGCTGATGTCGATGGCTTGGGATAAAGTGTGGGCATGAAAAGGTTTGATGGCAGCCAAAGGGACTATGAGATGCACATCCGAAACCGTGCCCGAAAGCTCATCGACCCAGTTGATACTGGACATTTAACCTACGGCGAAGCTTATGCAGCAGCCTTAGCAATTTCTACTCAAAATGATCTCCGTGCAGAAGACCCGGAGCTAACAGAGGCCGGTGCTAAAGCAATCGGTGAAGTAGTTGCCGATGCCATCAAACGCGCTGAGAGTGAACGCGCCGAAGCTGAGCGAACCCGAAACATTACCGGCGCAGTCGGCAAGAACTACTTTCGGCTCATCAACGCCGCACACGAGAACGCTATTCAGCAAGCCCTCGATGCCGTAGAAGAATAATCACTGGCAAAGGAAATCTGCTGCTCTACCGTTGTTTTAACCAATAAGAATGAGTGCAATTGTCGCGCTTTGTAATTGCTTAGATCCTCACGTTCAACATGGTTGCAATAATTATTGCAACCATGTTGATGCAGGTAAAACAACTTTTTTGGCGTGTCCTATGTAAAATTACAGTGCTGTGATTTACAGTTGAAAAATACTGAAAAATGAAAGAAGGCCACTCGGCGGCAACCGAATGACCTTCGCTTATCACCCAGCATCAACCTGGGAGAAAGCACGAACATGATTATACCTAATAGTGCACCGGCGACACCTATTGCCGGTTCGCGTGTTAACACGCCATCGCGCCTGCGCCCTGACTGCGCAGGCCTTGATGACACCCCAGCGAGCACTATTGACCGGGACAAGCTGCTCGCGCACCTTGGACGTACAGCACTGCACGGGTCAATAAGCCGAAACTTCAAAGGCGCTTATCGCCTCGTTGTGGATAAGGAAACTGGGAAAAAGCGAAGCGTTCCGAACCTTTACCGCATTGATTCCGAAAAACTCGGTCGCTGCGAATACGTCATGCTGACGAGTAAGCAATATGCCTCGGTCATGGTCATAGATGTTGACCAGGTAGGAAAGGCTGGAGGACATCCAGAAAACCTCAACTCCTATGTCAAAGGCGTTATCTGGACACTTGTACAGCACGGCATTGGACCAGCATGGGCAGGTATTAACCCGATTAGTGGCAAAGCGCAGTTTATCTGGCTTATTGACCCAGTTTATGCCGGTAAGAATATTGAGTCTCGGAACATGCAGCTGCTTAAAGCCACGAGCCATGAGCTTGGGGAGTTGCTGGATCATGATCCTCATTTTGCGCACCGTTTTAGTCGCAGCCCTTTTTATACTGGAAAGTCAACGGAGGCTTATCGCTGGTACTGCCAGCACGACCGAGTTATTCGCCTCCAAGACTTTCTAAGGCAGGTGCGCGAGATGGCGGGACAATCCCAGCACATCAAAAACAAGCGCCAGCAATTTAGCAGCGGTCGCGAACTGATTAACGCGGTCAAAACCCGCCGCGAAGAAGCCCAAGCCTTTAAAGCACTTGCCGACGATGTCGAAAACGAGATAAGTGCCGAGCTTGACCAATACGACCCAGAACTAATCGATGGGGTGCGTATACGGTGGATTAGCAAGGGGGTTGCAGCACGCGACGAGACAGCGTTTAGTCACGCACTAAAAATAGGGTACCGGCTACGCAAAGCAGGCCAACGACTTACTGACGCGGCCATCATCGATGCCTACGAGCACGCCTACAACGTTGCACAACAACAAGGCTCCGCAGGCCGAGGCAGCGAAATGCCGCCTATGCGAGACCGTCAGACCATGGCACGACGCGTACGTGGTTATGTCACCCAATCCAAAACCAACACAAGCCTTAGCTCTAGCGCTCCCGGGCGTGCTACTAGCAGTGAACGCAAAGCACTAGCCACCATGGGACGCAAAGGCGGACAGAAAGCCGCACAACGCTGGAAAACCGACCCAGAAGGTCAATACGCGCAGGGAAGGAGGGAAGATTTAGCAGCTGCAAATCGACGTAAAAAGGCATCTGGTAATACCACAAGAGCACAGGTGCTTTCTATAATCTCGCAGACTTATGAGCAGACAGGTCAGATTCCTACCTGGCAGGAATTAATGCAGGAGGTAGGCGTATCTAGACGCACTGTTGCTTACCATGTAGCAGCGCTTAAAAAGGCTGGATTGCATCCTGAAGTATAGGGTGCAACACCATAAGCAATATACGGTTCCCCTGCCGTTAGGCAGTGAGTAATAACCTCTCTTGAAGAAAACCTTGTAGAAGTAAGGTTCCTTATCCTTCAGGAGATTACGGGGTCAGACGATTTTTAATTGAAGTGTCCCAGATTTTCCCATCTACTCAAACGGAACAAAACCTGGGACACTTCACCCCAAGTACGTTTTGACAGACCCTCATGTCGGTAGTGGGCCTGCGTTTTGGGGTCGGCTACCTGAAACACTGTGGTTGACAGTCTCTTCAAACGTCAACATCGCATGGGCTACTTAAGCCGTTTTACGGTCAATTTCTACGCGGCTGATACAGGCAGCAATCTCTTGGGGTAAACCGGCCTGGGTTGGTGAGAGGGCATGATGTAACGCAGGAGGAACATCATGGCTATCAGCCCCTACGACCAGGAGACCCGTCAGCGGGCGGTGCGCCTGTACTTCGAGGAGCTCGATGACGGCGCTTCATCCAAGGCAGCTGCACTACGCGCTGTCGAAGCTGTCATCGGGATCAAAACATCCACTATCCGCAACTGGGTACGCGCAGAAGAGAAAAAGGTGGACGTCGCCGTCGAGCAATCCGGCGCCGAGAAAGACGCGGAACTTGCGCTCAGAGCTACGCATACTGGTACTAGCTGTGGGATATTCCTTAGTGGCACCAGGGTGGGGACGTTTGTTACTGGAGACATAGCCACGCACACGGCGAGCCAGGGAGCGAAGATCCTTCATGGGTGGCTCTTCACGGGTCCGTCCGTCCGCTCCGACGGATTGGGCTACTTCGTAGGCTTGGCGGTAGGCGTCGATGATCGCATCGTCGGTCATTTTCTTGCCTACCCGGTGGAGCTTGCCTGCGGTTTTCAATGCGTGCTGGAAGGCGGTCACATCGCGTTGTGCGCGTCCCGGAGACTGCCAGATGACCCGAACCCCGTCGATAACATCGGGGTC
This sequence comes from Corynebacterium sp. L4757, assembly GCF_043673995.1. Taxonomy (NCBI): domain Bacteria; kingdom Bacillati; phylum Actinomycetota; class Actinomycetes; order Mycobacteriales; family Corynebacteriaceae; genus Corynebacterium; species Corynebacterium sp. L4757. The sequence goes on from NZ_JBIMEN010000019.1 coordinate 33,507, forward strand.
GACTGCGGCCAAGGCGTCATTGAGGTCGTCGTCCTCAATGCCTGCGAGGACCTCGTGGTGCTGGGCGTACCAGCGGTATGCCCCCAGATTATCCCCGTCGTAGATCGGGTTGCGGGACCATCCGTGGGAGAAGTTCTTATCGGCCTCGAAGTAGCCCTGCAGCTCAGCGTGCAAGGCCTCCAAGAGCTTCCATGGCTTCGAGGACGCTGTCTGGGTGCGGGAACTTTTGCACACAAAACGCTACCCCGTCAAGATAAGCCGTGGGGTCGATAGAATGGGCGTCAGCGGCCATCGTGGGTTTCCCTTTCGAAGAGATCTAAGAGTTGATTCGAAAGGCCACCTGGCCGGTCGCCCACGTCGTCCATGGGATCGTGACCAGTAGCTACAGATACACCACGCTAACGGACGCAACCGGGGCGACCAGAAGAAGATTGCTAACAGAATCCAACGCTCTCCTTGCAGCCACCTACATATCTCATCTCTTTAGTTCCCAGAAAGACTGACTTTGTCCCGCAGCCGCCAGCCGTATGTTTCATATATCAAGCTGATCGAAAATTCACGTTCCGCAATGCTAGCCGCGATTGAGCTCTTCAATAAGCCGCGCATTGAGTACCGCAACGAAACCGCCGTCATCCTCATCGTGAACGCGTGGGAACTCGCCGTCAAAGCTGTATTACGTAAAAATCGGTTAAACATCCATAGAAAGAAGCAACGCCACCGCCCATACGAGTCGAAATCGCTCAATGAGTGCCTTGATATCATGCGCAACAAAAAGCTGTGGCCGGAAACTATCGACGGCGCCGCAGCGACCGCAAATATTCTTGCATTAACCGAGTATCGTAACCGGGCCATTCACTTGTACAACGCAGACGGTTTAGGTTCGCTCCTTTACATGTATATGCAGCAAGCGGTCATAAATTACCGAGATGTTCTCTACGCTATTAGCGGGAAGGATCTGGCAGATTCAATTACCTGGGATCTTCTCCCCCTGGGCGCCTCACCCCCGGCTGAAGCTGTCCAATTCATGAGCGTCGATGCCCAAAAACGTGCCGTTCCTGAAATTAATGAATTCATCTCAGTTCTGCGAAAGGGTATCGAAGAAGTCGAGAAAAGCGACGGCGATACAGGAAGAGTATTTACTTATTACGATATCCACCTTCAGAACCAAAAGAACGCTTCCTCCGCTGACCTTACCGTGGCCTATGACGCATCAGCTGATGCGAAGATCGTGAGGCATAAGGTAGATCCGAATATGAGTTATCCACTACGTGCTAGCGATGTACTGGAGCGCGTAAACAAGAAACGTAAAGGTAGAAAGCTCACTACGCACGATCGTACCGTCATCGTATGGCGAGAACAGATGGACATTAATCCACGCTATTCATTTCAGCATCAAGTGGGCCTAAGTCGAGGATGGAGTCACGAAGCCGTCGCATTCATGGCAAGCAAAGACGACACTTACTACGACAAGGCCCGAGCCGAATATCAGCAGCACCTCCGAGAAAAACAACGTGGTACGGAGAAGGAATAAGCTCCGTACCCGAAGAGATTCAACCGTGTTGCCAGTTTCTCGGTAAGCGCCATTTCGCTTCTTTGAGGTACACCCTTCCGTACAGGGCAGGGTATCGTTTGGGCTGGTAGGCGAACTTCTTGCCGCGCGGTCGAAGGGTCAGGAAAGCGGAATAGTCGGGGCTCGTACTGAAGGTGCTGTTGCAAAGTTGGGCGGAGAGCAGCGAAGACTCAGTTTCTCATTCTCTGATGGCCGCTGCGTGTGGGCGTTGTCAGGCCGTCTCGAAGACCCGGTTGACGATCACCGCGTCCGGGTTCGGTTGCCCGTGAGGTCAACATCGTGCCTTGCCCTTTCCGCAATGAGTGCATCGCCTCCATCTCTTTCAACGTCCGATATGCAGATGTCTAAGTTCTTAAACGCGCCTGGGCCCGACCCCCGGGAAGTGGACACGGAGGATTTAATCAAGAAGCAGATCTTAGGATAGCAGGACAGCGCTCCTCAAACACCACAGGAGCCAGATATTTACACCAGGAATGTCGGCGCACCGTGTTGTAACGGGTACACCAGCGGAAAACATCCCGCCGGCAGATCAACTGGTTGGCAAAGGTCTTGGAATCTTGAAGGACTTCCCTCTTCAGGGCCGCGTTGAACGACTCCGCCAAAGCGTTGTCCGCACTGGTCCCAATTGATCCCATCGACTGCCTGATCCCCAACTGGGTGCAGGTGTCCTGGAACGCATTCGATGTGTACACACTGCCGTGGTCCGAGTGGAAAATTGCTTCCTTCATGCTCCCTCGCTGGCCTTTGGCCATCACCAGCGCATCCTGCACCAGTGATGTGCGCATGTGATCGGCGATCGCGAAGCCAACCAGCCGGCGGGAATAGCAATCAATGACCGTAGCCAAGTACATATTCGACCCATCTGCAATCGGCAGATAGGTAATGTCACCGACGTAGACCTGGTTCGGCTTGTCGGCAGTGAATTTACGGCCGACAAGGTCAGGGAACACTGGTTTCTTCTGATCTGACACGGTGGTGGTGACCTTGCGTTTCTTGGTGTAGCCAAACAGTTTGAGTTCACGCATGATCCGCGCAACCCGCTTGTGATTCACGGGCTCATGACCCGGCTGGTCTTTAAGTTCAGCCGTAATCCGCTTGGCCCCGTAGCAACCATTTTCGGCAGTGAATACAGTCTTGACCCGTGCACCGAGGATGGCGTCGGATATGAGTCGTTTCCTCCGGGCTGAGCTGCTGTTTTTCCATTTGTAATAGGAGGACCTGCTGAGTTTCAACACGTCACATAACCGCTTAACCGAATGGTTCTTCTGGGCGTCGTCAACGAACTGGAAGCGGATCACCAGTTCGTCTCTTCCGCGAAATATTTAGCAGCCTTTCGCAGGATATCGCGCTCTTCGCGTAAGCGGCTGACTTCCCGTTCCAGCTGGCGGATCCGCTCAGCCTCGGTCACCGACATCGACGAGGGCGACTCTGCGGTGCGGGTTTTGGTACGCGCACCTGTCCCGTACTTTTTCAACCAGTTATGCAGGGTGGCACGGTTGATTCCGAGGTCCACGGCGATGGTCTTGAGCGAGGCACCTGGGGAGTTCTCGTAGAGCGCAACAGCGTCGCGCTTGAACTCCTCTGTGTAGGTCTTGCGTGGCATGGTGGCAGATTACCTTTCCCAGCAT
>NZ_JBIMEN010000020.1:0-36379 GCF_043673995.1 Corynebacterium sp. L4757
ATGAAGGAGATAAACCATAATGGATTCTGTGGCGAAACGAGACCCGGAAGATTCCGCGAAGATCAAAGCAATCGAGCAAAAGCTGCTGGCGAACCCGGAGATAGCCAAGCTTATTGACGAGCTCGGCTCAACAGCAACGGATGCTAATGATTTAGTGCGTGGCTTGTTGCAGGCCTCGGTCACTCGCGGCCTGGAAGCGGAAATGGATGCTCACCTGGGGTATTCCAAAGGCGATCGTGAGGCTAAAGCGGCCGGTGGCGGCGATAATTACCGCAATGGTTCCTATGTCAAAAAGGTTGATTCGAACTATGGTCCGGTTGATGTCACTGTGCCTAGGGATCGTGAAGGCACGTTTTTGCCTACTATGGTGCCGAAAGGCTCTCGGCGGCTGACTGATGTTGATGACATGATCATCAGTTTGTATGCCGGGGGTATGACCGTTCGTGATATTCAGCATCATATGGCCACAGCCATGAAAGTTGATATCTCCCATGAGACAGTTTCAGCAGTCACGGATGCTGTCTTAGATGAGGTCATGATGTGGCAGAACCGGCAGTTAGACGAGTTCTACCCGGTGATATTTCTTGATGCGCTACGAATTAAAGTCCGTGACGGTGGGCGCGTGGTCAATAAGTCCGCGTATTTGGCCATCGGGGTGGATATGGACGGTATCAAACACATCCTGGGCATCTGGTTGGCGAAAGAAGAAGGCGCATCCTTTTGGGCACATGTATGCGCAAACTTAGCTAGCCGCGGTATCCAGGACGTGTTCATCGTCTGCTGCGATGGTTTGAAGGGTTTGCCGGAAGCTGTCGAAGCGACCTGGCCGGATTCGATGGTGCAGACCTGTGTCGTGCACCTGATTCGGGCTGCGAATCGGTGGGTGGCTTATGGCGACCGTAAGGCGGTATCTGCGGCATTAAAGAAGGTCTACACTGCCCCAGATGAGTCAACCGCGCGCGCAGCGTTGGATGAATTCGCCGAATCAGAATTGGGCCAGAAATATCCGCAATCAGTGAAAGTCTGGTCCGATGCGTGGGAGCGGTTCGTGCCGTTTCTGCAGTTCCCACCCATGGCCAGAAAGGTCATCTATACGACTAATTCCATTGAGTCGATGAATAACGAGCTGCGTAAAGCCACTCGCAACCGCGTGCAGTTTACCAATGATGATTCCGCGATTAAGACGCTGTGGTTGATGATCTGCAATATCGAAGATAAACGCGCGGCCAAACGAGCTAAAGAAGGTCGAAAAGCCGCCGCGACCAGCGGAAGACTCATCGAAGGCAGGAAAGTCACCAACTGGAAACAAGCCATCAACCAAATGGCCGTGGCCTATCCCGAACGCTTTACGAACTACCTATAAACACTCAGACCGAAAGCCCCACACACAAAATACTTGACACGCTCACAACCAGCGACAACAGAATACACATCAAAACAAAAAGCTGAACTGTCGTTGCTTGCGCGAGAATGGTCTCATCAGTAACTGCGAAAGGCCCTCTTCCCACTAGAAAAACAGGACCACTGTCAGTCCAGAGGTAAACAACGCATGCAATACCGCTAAAGTCACGGAGGGCCATCGTCAGATATAACAAGAAGGAAACGGGCAGATCCGCCAACACATAGGCAATAATCACGATTGACTTTGAAATAGCCACCATGACAATGCCTGAAACTAGGAGCCTGAATACATCCCCCGAGAGTCGAATACGGGAGAACGGTGCAAAAACACGTCTACTTCGCGTAGATTCTGCAAGTTGACCATTCTCCAAAAACGTCATGGCCAGCGCCACGCCAGGACCGGACATAACGTGCGCACATGCAGTAAGAATGACTCCTCTTAAAGAGGTTTCAGTAAAAAACAGCAGGTAGAAAGCTGGCACTAAGAACACAAACCCGCAGATAAGAACAAAATTTCGCCAGCTTCTACAGGTAACAGCCCACCACACTGCGATTCCCACTGATGGCCAAACTATCGCTACTAGCGTTCCTGTGTACACCACCAAGTAAGAACCGATAACGGCACTGGCATATAATATTGCAAAAATAATTTGACCATTTCGATGGGAAATCGCTATGAACCCCGGTCCAACCGGTGATTATGTGCTGCCCAGAGAATAGCCTTCGAATCAGTTATCTGAAGCGAAGGTTCGCGGGTTAACAGGCTGCTTGTACTTCGGCAGCCCCTCAACCACGAGCAGGTAAGAGTCCGTCACTAGTTCATCGAAAAGCTCTACATCAACCGTCCCTCCTGGCCGGACGGTAATCCAATGCTTCTTATTCATGTGCCAGCCAGGAATAATATTGCTATGTGCAGTCCGAAGTGCTTCCGCGTCGAGGGGTTCTGCCTTGAGGTTAACGATTAACTCCCCATCTAATTCAGTGAGAAACAGGAACATCTTGCCGCACACTTTCCACACATCAAACTCCGGCCCGAATGGGTGCGTCAATTCAGAACCGGGGAGTTCCTGGGCTCGGGATTCAGCCCGCTGGTGTAGTTCCTTGCCGTCCATGAATGTCGCTCACCTTCTGAATCTGTTGGTGTGAGGCCAATAGTACGCATATTTTCACATCGACTTAGCTCGTCTGCGCACGACCATGGCGCCAATATCCAACGAAGTCCACATTGCGCTTCGGCACCCCGCGCTCTTGGACAAGGTGACGTCGTGCACCCGTGGCAAGAGCCGCCTCACCGATGCAGTGGGCATGCACGTCTCCATTTGGTAGCGCCGCCTCCGATAATGCTTTCAGTGCAAGCTCACCAGGTTTCTCCGGTTGCCCCGAAGCCTCATCGCGTGCAATCCACCTAATTTCCATCCCTGCAGGAGCAACGAAGTCTTGTTTATCCTCGGCACTAGGGATTTCAATAAAAGCTATTCCTTCTGCAGTTTGTGGGAGGGAGCTACAAATACCGGCAAGCGCAGGAAGTGCCGTTTCATCACCGACGAGTAGCGTCCAATCATGTGGGTGGTCTGGCGTAAATGCACTTTCTTGGTCTAGGAAGCCCAATCTTTCACCGGGCTGAGCTTCCAGTGCAAACTTCGCGGCAGGCCCCATGGAACTTTGATCCCCATGTATTACAAAGTCAATATCTACTTCGCCTACTTCGGTGCGTGCATCGCGCACTGTATAGGCACGCACCCACGGACGCTTCGCCTTCGGCGTGGCAAGATACTGCAGATACCAGCCGATTTCAGAGGTTCGAGTAGGTAGCGCCAGAACGTCTTGACCTTCACGAGTAAAGAAAAGGCGGCACCACTGATCAGCACCCCAATTCTCAATCCCGTCGAGTCCGCCAAGCGTCACCCGAACGAAATTCGGACTTATGCGCTTAGTCTTGATGACTTCAGCCATCATAAATTTTCGGTGTGCAGGCGTATTCTTCTTTCGACCCATGTAATTAGCGTACCCTAACCTTAGTTCCGTGGGTGAGAGAATTGGCTTCTCCTCCACTGGCTAGCGAAAGACAGAAAGGTGGAAATCGGTAAGCAATGCTCTCCCACGCCCCGAACGCAGGCGTCTATGACCGAGGTTCGCATCCGTTGAAGCGGTGTGCCCTTCGCGGCCACAATTATCGACCGACTCCACAAGAGCACTTCTATGGTGAGCGCGAAGGGTACATTGCCACATACGAGAGCTGGATTCGGCGCGAGGGAGCCCTTCGCGCTCACAATCATCGAGTAACTCACCAGGAAGAAATTCAGCGTGAGCGCGAAGGGTGCATCGAGCATGACTCAATAGAGCGAGCATCGCGACGAGGATGGTTAGCGGATGAGAAAGCGCTCAGGTAGAGGGAGGCGAGCACGGCGGCGGGGATATGGGCATCGGCATGCAATGCATACACCGTATTCGCTAGGGTGAAATGAAATGCGCAGCGTCACCAATCGCGATGAACCCCTGCCGGTACCAGGTAGGCAGTCGATTGAGCTGAACCCAAAGAAGCTTAATCTGTTCCTAGGTTTCGAAGGAATCGATGACACTCCCGAAGTGCGGTGCGGCAGGATGCCCTTCTCGTTTGCTCAACTTCCAACACCCCGTGCAGAAGCTCCGGTGCAATGGACGTAGAGTACCACTCCTGATGCTCCTGCATAGGGGCTATCTCCTCACTGCTGTTCTAGCAAAGGCCCCCACACTTCGGGATGGGGCGATGGTTGAGCAATCAGTCTGGAAGCTGCTCCGCTGCCAATGGCAGAGCCTAAATTAAGCCACTGCCAAGCGAACTATTTCCGCAATCCGCTGTTCAGTGGTCTCATCGATGGAATCGAAGAACCATGCCGAGGGCATGAGCATTCCATCTGCACCTCCAGCAGGGCGAAGTTCGACTTTCTCGGTAAGTGCTAGATTTACCCGATCGTCATTGCGCAGGGTCACCAATGCCGGAGTGCTTGCTGACCGTGCGTAGGCGGGCATGCCGTACCAAATTCGTGGCTTTAACGTTGGTTCCGCAGCCATGATGACCTCATGAACGCGCTGAACTAGCGAACGCTCCGGTTCATCCATTTTGGAGATTTTCTCGATTACCTTCGCGAGATTCTTTTCATCTTTCGATGCCATTTCATGCCCTTTCCTTAGCCGATGCAAGGCATCGGCGGTTGAAGTTGGCGCGTTAATGCACCACACCCCACCCGGAAATGTCCCGAATTTTCGGCCCTCTCCGCAATGATTCAGGCGCTCTTTGCCTGGAAGTGCTTGCAGCGACTTACGCTACCACCATCAGGATAGCCCCAGCCCATAGAAACAACAACGAATGGCGGTCTTTACTCATAGCTTCTTCGTTGCCCAATAACGGAACCAACAAAAATAAACTTGTTCCAAAGCATATTCCACAGGTCCGACTGAGACTGTTGCCTGCACTAGCGCATTCGCGCCCTACATGTGGGGATTGAACTCAATTGTTCTAATCGCTCACGCTACCTCGAGAGGCGTAATCGCGGCTACTTGGTCTTGCAATGTTCGGCGATGTACCCGCAGTTCGTAGTTTGACTGTAAGTTCATCCAGAATTCTTCAGTTGTGCCAAAGTATCGGGCCAAGCGAATTGCAGTGTCCGCTGTGATACCACGCTTGCCGTGTACGATTTCACTAATCCGATGAGCAGGCACTCCGATGAATACCGCGAGCTTGTTTTGTGTAATCCCGAGACCGTCGATGAAATCCTCCATGAGGATTTCATCTGGGTGGACTGGTTCAATAAAGTCAGTCTCAGCGGTAGTCGACGAGCTCGACATTTACCGCACCTCCATCTCTCCAGATAAAGCAGAGTCGCCATTGCGCGTTCACGCGAATACTGTGTTGCCCACGCCGGTCGCCAACAAGCCCTTCCAAACGGTTGCCTGGCGGAATCCGAAGATCCTCAACACTTTTGCTGCATTTATCTGCTCAAGCTTCCGCAATGACGCCCGCTAGACCGACCGCTCTATGCGCTTGACGTACTGCTGATGCTAGATCCGCTCGGCGTCCTTGTTTCCGAACGATCTGATCACAAATCCAGCATATAACGAACGCAGTCAAGAGCGCTAGACGTTGAACTTGAACTCCACCGGGTTCCAGCACGTAGGACCATCTCAGTCAATCAACGCTCGAGCCATCACTGCCTGTTGAACGGGCAGGAGAAAACGCTTGAACTCGTAGCCGACAAAGGCGCTGTGCACCACGGCATCCCCACTGACCTCTCGCCCTCGCATGAACGGAGGGCAAGGCACCAACCGCACACCTCGCGGAGCGGTATCGAGCAGTTCGGCTGTCACACGATACGGAACAAGCGCCGCGGATTGGGGACCGGGACCATCGGTGATCACCACGTCGGCAGTCAGCATCGCACGGCGCAGGCTCTCCTCCCAGAGCATGCCGGGGACGCGCAAATCAGGTGGGCAACTCTGCCTTATGTCGAGGCCGAAAGCCTGGGAGGCTTCCCACCACGCTCTGGCGATGTTTCCATCAGCGCCCACGAACAGGTACCGCAACTGCCCGATGTCGGCATCGCGCGAGAGTGCGTAGAGATCCGACATCACTTCGCACGGGTGGTTCACGTTCGTCATCGCGTTGATGACTGGCAATGAATCCCCTGATGCCAGCCCCTCAAGCACTCGGATGTCAGGATGCCGCACGACGACGAGGTCGACCCATTGCGCAAGATACCCCGCGACGTCAGTCAGGTCTTCCGCCTTGTCTAGAGAGTCCGACGGAAATGCAATCGGCTGGATCCCCATGAGGTTGGCACCGCGCTCGAAGGAGACGCGCGTGCGCAGACTCGACGGTGGAAAGAACACAGCCGCCCCTGCGTCGAATCGCGGGCCTGACCCCGCCACGTATCGGTCGGTTAACGCAAAGAATTCTTTGAGTTCCTCAGACTCCCAATCGCGCAGCGAGAGCAGATGCCGCGCCCACTGACGGCCCCCTCACTCACGCGACCTTCAGCGGCGTGATCGCTGCAATCTGCTCAGACACTCGCTCCTGGGCTAGCTCCAGCTCATAGTGTGACTGCAGGTTGAGCCAGAACTGCGGGTCGATCCCGAAGTAGCGCCCAAGGCGCAACGCGGTGTCAGCAGTGATCGCACGCTTGCCGTGCACGATCTCATTGATGCGGCGTGGCGGCACACCGATCGAGACCGCGAGCTTGTTCTGAGTGATCCCGAAGCCATTGATGAAGTCCTCCAGGAGAACCTCACCAGGGTGAACGGGATCCCACCGATCAGTGGTAGTCGACGAGTTCGACATTCTCGGCACCTCCTTCTGTCCAGGTGAAACAGATTCGCCATTGATCGTTGACGCGGATGCTGTGCTGTCCCACACGGTCGCCTTTGAGTGGCTCCAACCGGTTGCCAGGTGGCACGCGCAGCGAGTCGAGGAATCGAGCGGCGTGGATCTGCGTCAGCTTTCGAATGGCAGCCTTCTGGACACGGGGATCGACCGACGGCACCTTATCGCGATGCCAAAGCCGCTCGGTCGCCTTGTCGGCGAAGGATCTGATCACACCTACAGCATGCCACGCTTAACGCGATGCGTCAATAACGCTAGACGTTAAACTTAAACTCCACGACGTGTCGTTGCAAAGTCGCCTTCTCATTCGTGAATAGCAGCTAAAACCACCACACCCGCTACGAGCAGAGATAGAGTGCACACCAGGTAGCCTCAGCTCCCGCTCCTCGTGCAGCAGCGTCCTTTAACAAGACATACATGGGGCTCGCCCCACATGCGGTTAATTCAGGCTTCCGATGTCGCCCAAGCGACCCATTGATACTTAACCGAACGGTCCGTGCGAAACGCTCGGCCGTAAATAGGATTGATGCCGCGCAAAGGCGGGCGCGAATGCATTAAACGTCCTGCCTGCTACCCCCCGTTCTACCGGTCCGACCACCTGCCGATGCACGATACCCGGACGCCGATGTGGGTGTACCCGCTTGGCGCGTAGCATTGGCGACATGCGCATTTTCACCGTGGGCCACTCCAACCTCGAGTTCGAGGACTTCGTTGAAATGATCAAGGCTGCCGGTGTGACATCCATCGTGGATGTACGCAAGCTGCCCGGGTCCACAAAGTACCCGTGGTTCAACGACGACCACCTTGCCGAACACCTTCCCACATGTGGCATATGAATAAGGATGGGTGCACTGTGCGGCCCACATGGCAGGGGCAGGGGAGATGAGGCTAGAGCATGGTCGCGGTGGGGACGTAGGGGGGTCGGGAGCGTACGAGAATGGACACTGGCGGGGCATAAAGGTTGGAGATACTCATCGAGCTGATTGACGAGGTTTTTACGAGGCTAGACACCGATATCGGCGCCTAGCATTCCACGCTACGACCTGGTTGATGATTGCGGCGTATCGTTCCCGTTCACGCCGATCTTGTCGTTTGGTTGGCTTCGTATTCAGCGCACGATGTTGCCGTTGGCGTCGTAAGTGTAAAAGCCAGCACCGGACTCTTTGCCGGTTTTACCTGCCGCGATCATCGGCTTGATGGTTTCGTCCACGAAGGTCTTCTTCCACTGCGGCGCCTGCTCATCCGACTCGATAACGGCCACTAACGTGCGCAGTCCAACCAGATCCATGATCTCGACAGGGCCACGAGGGGAACCCGTGGAGTTGCGCCAATCTCGGTCGATGTCAGCGGGCTCGGCTATCTCATGATGCAGCAGGTACATGCCTGCACTCAAAAGTGGCACCAGCAGAGTGTTTAGTACGTACCCGGGCTGCTCGCGCTTGAGTGGCACAGGCACCATGTTGATCTCTTCTGCAAACTTCACGGCCTGGTCAATGAACTTCGGGTCTGTGCCTTCGTGCGGCATAATTTCCGCAGTGTTCTGAATCCAGATGTGGTTGGCAAAATGGATAGCCAGGAAGCGCTCGGGTGCACCCGAGGCATCAGCGAACTTGCTGGGCATGAGCGTGGACGTATTCGTGGCGAACATGGTGTTGTCGTCGGCTAGCTCGCCGACCTGTGACCAGACTTGGCGTTTGAGGTCCAGATTTTCCGGGACCGCCTCGATGATGAGGTCGGCTCCCGAAACCGCTTCTTTCAGTTCAGCGGTTTGGGTGAGATTCGCGTAGGCTGCGGCGATGGTGTCGTCATTGGCAGAGTCCAGCTCTTGCTTCATCTGTTGGCTAATAGCTTCGAAGCGCTTCTTTCCTGCGGCGAGCGCCTCTTCGTTGATGTCATAAGAGACGACTTTTTTTCCTGCGAATGCGGAAACGAAAGCGATTTGGGCACCCAAGACACCAGCGCCGAGAACAGTTACATTATTGATTGTCATGTAGCCGACGTTACGCTGTTCCTACGTGCGATGCCACGACACAGCGCGCCGACCAGATCCAACTCCTGGCGATCCCGGACGTCCACATTCGCCAGGTGCAGCAATGAAGCCACTGTCTAGGCGGCCCGCGCGTTGACCTCACGCATCCGGACCAAGGTGATGCCGCGGTCCGATAGCTGCCGGCCGAACTCACGGGCCTGCGCCACGTACTCCTCCCCCGTGCCGGTCTTGGCACCGGTGAACACGGTCAGCGCGTTGATTCTCCTGTTGAGCGCAGGCCCGATGCGCTGAGCCAGCAGCGGGGCGAGCTGTTCATCCAGTTCCTCGGGCGCAGTGATGTCCAGCCACCGGGCCTCCGCGATTTCTGCCTGGCCACCGGCCACCTGCCCCAGCGCCTCGGTGTACGGGTGGGTGTACACGGTGCTGCGCACCTGGAAGCCCTCCTCGTTGGCGGCCGGGGCGCTGAAGATTCCCAGAAAGCTCAGGTCTTCCTCCTTGAATTTCACGCCGATCTCCTCCGCGACCTCCCGCGTGGCGGCCTGGGAGCTGGACTCGCCGGCCTCTGGCTTACCGCCGGGCAGCTGGAAGTAGGGCGAGCCCTCCTTGCACACGCACTACACCCGGCCATGCGGATCCTGGATCACGGTGGCGCTGACGGTGATGAGTCTTTCGGGTTCAGTGCTGCTCACGGGGTCCTCTCGGTGGGAGTTGGCGCCCTAAAAAGGGGCCGAAACAGGCCCTGGAAAAGAACGGGAGGGGAAGGTTCACGATAACAAGACAGCAAAAGCGCCCAACCGATCGGTTGGGCGCTTTGTCTTATTCGCGAAGCGGACTTTTTAGTCGACGTCGTCTGCCTGGGTCTGGTGGACGGTACCGTGCGCATGGTGCGGCGGTGCGTAGATGCTGTAGAGCTTCATCGGCTCGTCACCAATGTTGATGATGTTGTGCCAAGTCCCCTTCGGAACGATGACTGCCCAGTCGGCGGAGACCTCCTCGGTGAAGGTCACCTCGTCCTCGGACGGGCCCATCTCGACGCGGCCGCGGCCGGACTCGAGGCGCAGGAACTGGTCCTCCTTGGTGTGCACCTCGAGACCGACGTCGCCGCCAACCGGGATGTTCATCACGGTGACCTGGAACTGCTCGCCGGTCCAGATGGCGGTGCGGAAGGTCTCGTTATCGAGGGTTGCCTTCTCGATATCGACGACGAAAGGCTTCGGTCCCTGATCTCGTGTCTCTGCCATGAGTTTTTCTCCTTTTTGCTGGTGAGGCTTTCTGATTCCCACTATAGGGAAAATTCGGCGACCGGGTCGGGGCTGAGATGTGGGGCTGAGGTGCGGGCTGCTGCTAGCACTCCAGCAGGCCACGGCCGAGGTAATCCTCCCCGGCGCGCACGCCCGGCAGGATGAAGAAGTACCCGCCACCGTAGGTCCGGAAGTAGTCCGCCAGCGGCTCGCCCTCAAGCCGGCGCTGGACGGTGATGAACTGGCGCTCGAGCGCCTGCTGGAAGCAGATGAACATCAGGCCGAGGTCCAGGGTGCCGTTGTCGCGGATGCCGTTGTCGTAGTTATAGGACCGGCGCAGCATGAGCTGCCCCTTCGTCGAGGCGGTGCGCGGGTTGGCCAGGCGGATGTGCGAATCGATCGGGATCACATCGCCCCCCCGGGTCGCCCGCGTAGTTCGGCGCGTCCTCCTCTTCCCCGCCGGACAGCGGGCCGCCGGTATCCTTCTGCCTGCCGAAGATCTGCTCCTGCTCTGCTACGGAAATGCGGTCCCAGAATTCGGTGAACAGGCTGATCAGGCGCACGACCATGTAGCTGCCGCCCCGCGCCCAGGCGGGTTCGCCTTCGCCCGCCCACACCAGCGAGTCGTACTCCTCCTCGGCGGGGTTGACGATGCCGTCTTTAAAGCCGAAGTGGTTGCGCTGGGTGCCCGTGGGGCGGGAGGGGCTCTGGTAGCCGGTCTGCCGCCAGCGGAGGGAGAGCTTGCCGTACGTGTGGCGGAGGATATCCCGTAGGGCGTGGGTCACCGTGTCCTCGTGATGCGCGCAGATCTGGAGGACCAGGTCGCCGTGGCAGGATTCCGACTGCAGCACGTCGTCGGGGAACGGCCGCATCGTTGCCAGGTGGGCGGGCTTCTTGTCGGCCAGCCCGAATCGGTCGTCGAAGAGGGACGCCCCCACCCCCACCGTGATGCTGAGGTCCTCCGGGTCGATGTCGGTGCCCAGCTCGCCGGAATCCCGCGCGGGTGTGACCACGCCGTCCGGCTCAATCCTGCCTCCCGCATGCAGCCGGCGCAGGCGCTCGGTCAGCGTTTTGAAGAGTTCTCGCAATTCCGCATGGGTGCTCCCCTGGACATCGCAGGCCACGACGAGCCCGATGCGCTGCGGGTTGGCGTCCACCCCGGGCTGGTGTTCGCCCTCGAATGAGCGAGGGCTCTGCCCCTGGCCCGCCGACTGCTCGGAGGCTTCCTCGGCGCCGCTGTTTTGCACAGCCACGGCCCCGGCGAGCGCGGGCGCGGCGATGATCCCGCCCAGCAACCGCCGGCGGCTCACCGAAAAGCCAGCCTTGCCCTTGTCTGCCACTAGTGCGTCCTCCTAATCACGGTCATGGTGGCGATCGGCGCGAGCAGGTCGTTGAGCTGGGCCACCGCCGCCGCCAGCGCCTCGCGATCTGCCCGCGGCCACTCGGCGGATGCCCGCTGGTGGTCATATTTTCTTGCCAGCTTCCGGGCCAGCTCGTCGGTCCGCGCGAGCTGGTCGTCCAGCTGCCCAAGGTCCGCACCCCGATCCTCCAGGATCGGCCGCAGCGGGCGCAGCGTACTGCGGGTGGCCACGATCGCGGACGAGACTGTCCCCGCGGTGACGTGCGCTCCGTAGTCGGTCAGCCCCTCCAGGTCGTTGCGCTCAACTTCTTCCATGACCTCGTGGGTGCGCAGCCCGTAGTCGGGGTTGAAGATTGTAAACCCCTCCAGCCGGGAGGTGACCTCGTGGATTCTTTCGTTGTTCTCCCGCCCGATCGCGGCGAGCTGGGCCATGTCCTCGCCGGCCCACAGGCCGCGTTCGATGCGGTGATAGCCGGTGAGGTTCCCGGTCGCGAAGGGGGCGATCTCGTCGGCAGGGGCGTCCCACTCCGTCACTGCATCGGAGAATTCCCGGTAGTTCAGGTAGGCGGCCGTCCAGGCCTGCTTCGCTGCCTCACGGTTGCCGCCATTCAGCTGTTCAACAAGGACGTCATCGCGCCGCACCCATTCCGGGATCCGCTTTCTTTGCTCCTTGGAGTGGGCCAGCGTGACCTCGCTGATTTCCGGGTCCGTGACGACCTTCATTCTTTGGCTGTCCTCGGCCGAAACGTCCGAGTGTGCGATCGTGAATTCTTCGCTGGCGATCGCGGAGCGTCCCTGAAACACACAGCTGAGCCGGTAGTCCCCCGCAGGCAGAGAGAGATTCCACAGCCTCGTCGAGGACGGGCCGGATCGCTCGAGGACCTGCACCGCCTTGCCGTCGCCGTCCAGCGCGTAGATGTTCACCGGGGTGCTGGACGTATTGGTCACCGCAATCGAGGTCACGCCGTTGTCCATATCCCCCGGATCAGGGCAACTGCTGCGGGTGCGGATGTCGAGGCGGAGGTCGGCGTCCGGAAAAGGAAGGTCGGCACCCTGGCTGCTGGAATCGTCCGTGCAGGCAGAAGCCCCCAACAACACGCTGCAGCACAGCAGCGCGCTGAGGGGGACAGAGAACTTCTTGAACATTCTTGGCGGCGGTGGCCCCTACTTCTGGTCGCTGCGGCGGGCCATGAAGAAGGTCACCACGGCGACGACGACGGCGATGATGCCGCCGAGCACCGCTGCGTACGTGCCGGTGTTCGAGGAGTTCGTGGCCTTCATCGTGGAGGCGTTCTCGATCTGGTCGAGGCCCATCTCGGTGATCTTCGGGTCGTTCATCCCCTCGGCGACGGGCTTCAGCTCCTCCGTGGCGCGGCTGGAATCGTCGACGCGCTTGACCGCGTCGTAGGAGCTGGCCACGGTGCCGTCGGTCTCGTTGAGGAACAGCTTGTCGGCCTTCGGCTCGCTGAAGTCGAACATGTTCTCCAGGCTCCCGGCGCGGTTATCGAAGGTGTTCTCCCCCAGCCGGCCGAGATCCCAGTTGTCCTGGATGAACCGGGTGACGGATGCCTGCTCGGTGTACGTGTGGTCCACGCTGTTGACCTTGGCGTACGCCGAGATCGCCAGCAGCGGTTGGCGGGTGCCCGGCCCGCACTGACCATTCACGCCGTCGGCCACGCCGACCTTCTTGGCGGCGTCGGTGCAGATCTCAGCATCCACGGCCTCGCCGGATTCCTGCACGATGGTCTTGTCGTTGGAGCCATTGAGGATCTTCGGCGGCTTGTGGTCGTACCAGCCGTCGGAATCGTCGTACGCGATGATGACGGCCGTGGAGTCCCACTCGTCGGAGTTCTGCAGCTCGTTGATGTAGTGGGTGATGAAGGCCTGCTCGTCCAGTGGATTCGAGTAGCCGGCGTGGCCGTCCTGGTAGTTCGGGGCTTTGAGGAAGGACACTGCGGGGAGGTTGCCGTTGGCCAGGGCGGCGTCGAAATCGGAGGTGTCGTACTGGTGATTGGCCTGGTCGGTCTTGCCGATCATGTCCACGGAGCTCGGCGGCAGGTGGTGCGGGTTGGCGGTCGATGCGTAGTACTGGAACGGCTGGTGGTGCGGGTTGTAGTCCGTCTGGGTCTGGCCGGTCATCGTCTCGTGAGCCGAGCCGCAGCGGGCCCGCGAGTCCTCGGTGGCCTCCTCGGTGGGCTTGAAGCCGCCCTGGAACCAGCCCCAGGTGATGCCCTTCTCGTTGAGCTGGTCGCCGATGTTCTTGTTGTGCAGCTGGGCGACCTCGTCGGTGGAGGCGGAGGAATCGTTCGAGCAGTCGTCGTAGAGCGGATCCGGGTCGCCGACGATGGCGACGTCCTCGTGATCCTCCGGATTCGGGACGAACTCACCGTTGCTGCCCGGCTCGATGGCGAGCTTCTCGCCGGTGGCCGGGTCATGAATCGTGGCGCCCGCGCTGCTTGCCCCAACGAGGTTCAGCGCGCCGGGGGTGGACGGGCCGAAAATGCTGGAGAAGCTGTTGTCGCTCATCGCGAAGTTCTGGGCGTAGTTCCACATTCCGGTGACGGTGTTGCCGTCGTAGTAGCCCATGGTCAGCCCGGTCTTTCCGAAAAGGCCCTGGCTCTTCTTGTCGACGTCGTTGGACAGTGTATCTGCGAACTTGTCCATCTTCCCGCCGTTCATGGCGTACTGCTCGGCGCTGTACTCGTGGTTCTGGTCCACGGTGGCTGCCTGCTCCGGGCTGAGGCGGAAGGGCTTCACGCTGTTCGGGTTCTTCTTGCCGTCGAGGCCCGAATTGACGAGGTTGTCGACATCCTTCGGGGTGCCTGGCTTGGCGGTGAACGTCGGGGCCTTGTCCCCGCTGCCCTGCAGCGTTTCGCCGTCCTTGTTGGCCGCCTTCGGGTAGGTGCCGAAGTAGTGGTCGAAGGAGATGTTTTCTGGGTAGATGACCACGACGTGCTCGATGGGGGTCTTCGCCTGCGGGGTCGCGGTCTCTGCCGAGGCCACTCCGCCCAGTGGGAAGGCTGCCATCGCCGTCAGCGCCGCCGCGCTGAGGACGGAAAGTGGCCGGATAGAACGCGCACTGCGCCGATTCTTCGCTGACATCAATCAGGACCCTTCGAAAGCTTTAGCGATATTCCAAGCACTAGTAAACGCCTGCTGTGAATACACCTCAAGCCGATCCAGGAAGATTTAACGCCCAGGTCGAACGCGATTTACGTGGCGTTTACTCGCCATGTGCAGCAGGGGGTACGGTAGGCCGTCGCCATCGACCGGGTTGCGGCCAGTGGCCTCGGGTCCACGGGTTGGCCGAATCATCAACCTGGTCGTTGTTCTGCCTTCCACGCGACTTGGCGGCATGGTTAACCTTGGGATGGAAAGAATCTAGCTCATCGGGAAAGGATGTGTCCCCCATGAAGCCCTCTCGCTCCGCTGCCGCGATCATCATCGGCGCCGCTGCTCTTACTGGCGCCGCCGCACCGGAATCCGCCGAGGCCCCGCTGTCCTCGCTCTCCGAGGACGCCCCGGCGCCGCAGTATGAGGAGCACCAGTTCTCCGGCTCCTCCACCTCTGCACAGGCCTTCCAGGTGTGGTTCGACGGCGGCGAGTTCGTCCAGCCCACTGCCGAAACGAGGGATCTGCGCCAGCTTCGGGTCAACGACACTCAGGTCGCTGAGGCCGGCGACGTCATCTACAAGGATGAAAACGGTGACTTCTGGGTGAAGTAGCCCGCCCCACTTACCGGTTCGCCGGCACGCAACACCGCCCGCTGGGTTTGACCACCGGGCGGTTGTTTATTGCCGCAGGAGCCGCAATCGGTTGATCGCCGCCGCAACGTCCTGGAGCCGAGGCTCAGCGAGGCGACCCGAATTCTTCAGCCCCTCGTCCGCGGCGAACACCGACCGGCAAAAGCCCTCGTACTCTCGGGCGATGACGTCCCCGAGATCGCTCCGGCCGTTCAGCTGCTTAGCCACGCCGCCAAGGATGCGGGCAATCGCCTCGGTCTGCGAGGAATCCATGATCTGGCTCAGCGCCCGCAGATCCAGGTCGTCCTTGCCCACCTGAATCAGCTCCCTACCACGGGCACGTGGTGGCTTCGGCGGCTTCGGCCCGCGCCCATGCCCCTTGGCTCCACCCCGTCGGGCACCGCGACCGGCATGGCCGCCGTCCGGGAGGTCCGCGTGCAGGAAACGCTCGCCGAGCTGGCGAAAGGCCTCGGTCGGCTCGGCGGCTGTGGGCTGCTCGCGCAACTCCTCAGCACGCGAGGTCACGTCGTGCGGCGTATAAGAATCCATGGCGATAACAGTGTCGGCGACGTCGATAAATGCACCCGATCCACCGGCGACAATGACGGTCGAGACCCCGTAGTCCTCCCACAGCTCGCGGACGCGGGCGACCAGCGGGGTGATTGGCTCGCGTTCGTCGGGGATCAGCGCCCGCATGCGCTCGTCGCGGATCATGAAGTTCGTCGCCGAGGTGTCCTCGTCGATCAGCAGCATCCGCGAACCGGCTCCGAGCGCTTCATCAGCCCGGCTGCCTGCGAGGTCGACCCCGACGCGTTCGACGTGGAAAAGCTCGTCGTGTCCTCGTTCGACGGCAGGCCGTTGATGAACGGCGAGATGTTGACCCCCGTCACCGCGCGACCGTCCTCGGCGCGCAGTGCGACGGAGGTCGAATCAGCGACCACCAGCTCGCGGCCGTCGCCGGCAACGTGATTATACACCCCCGTGACCAGCGAGGACAGCAGCGTGGACTTGCCGTGATAACCGCCGCCGACGATCAGCGTCACGCCGCGCGGGATGCCCATGCCGTGCACCGTCTTGCCCGAGGGCAGCTGGAAAGAATGCGCGAGCGTCTCCGGCGAGGCAAACGGCGTGGCGCCGGGCTTCGGCCGCTGGCGGTTGCCCGCCTGCCGAGGCAGGATCGCGCCGTCGGCCACGAAACCAACGAGCCCGGCCTCCTCGACGAGCGTGCGCAGAACCTGCTGATCGTGTTCCAACTCCGCGGCCTCATCGAGGCTATCACCCGGCGCGTTGAGGATTGCCTCCTCGAGCGCGTCCGGCAGGTCCTCGCAGATGAGGTGGGCCGCCTGCCTGCCCATAATCCGGCGCCCGCGTGCAGGCAGCTGGATTTCCAGGCAGATTTGTAGGACGCCGCCCTCCCTCACGGCCGCGCCCTTGGCCGCCTCGAGCTCCGTCACGGCTGCCCGGCGCAGCACTTGCTGGCCGGGAGTATCGATGAACAGCCCGCGGCCGTGTTTCTTGAAGGCGTGCGCGAGCCGGCGGGTCAGCAGGTCCAGCGCGGCGGTGCTGAAGTGGCCGGGGCTCGTGCGGGACGCACCGTGGTAGCCCAGGGCCTCGATCGGGATCTGAACGCGGATCCGCGACGGCGGGGCGTAAGGATCGGACTGGACCTTGTCGATCACCAGCGTCGCATCCAGCCCCGGAAGCTCGTGGGCACCCCGCAGGGATTTGTACGCGCCGTAACTTTTCCCATCGAGGCCAGAGAGGCGTTGGTACAGGTCAGCTGGCATATGCACTCCTTGCCCCGGAAGCCTGAATAGCAAAAACTCGCGGGGCGAGATTGGGTTCCAATTTCTCCCCGCGAGTCTAACGCCCACCCGGGGCCGTGAACGAGGTGCCGGGTGAGCCATGCCGAGGCTCGTTGAAAGCGTCTGTCGCCTGGGTCCTCTGGGCAGCGGCAGGGACCGGCAGTCGGCGCAGCCTAGGGCTTAATGGAGTAGTCCCGTTGAATATGGGCGGTCGCACGTCCCCACTCGCTGGCCTTCACGCGCTCTTGGTGCGCATCGAAGGATGCCCGATCGGTGAATTGTTCGGAGACTCTCCACACGAGTGGATCCCTGGACTGCGTGACATTGAAGCGGAGGCACCCCGGCTCCGCGCGAGATAGCTCGATGTGCCGGGGCAAGAACTGTCTGACGATCGCGGCCTCGCCGTCATCCTTGCAGATTAGACTGCCCGTCAGTTCGATCACGCGTCACGAGCCTCCCGTATCAGATCCCACCCCACAGCAGTGCTGCGGTGGCTGGTCCCCCAGCCGGACTAGACGTTGAACTTGAAGTCCACGACATCTCGTTGCAAAGTTACTCTCTCGTTAACACCATCAAACGGAGTGCTATCCAATGAGAACGTTCGGCTTCTTAAGCTTCGGGCATTACGCCTTCGGTGGCTAGCGCGGGCCATCTGCGGAAAAGATCGCCAAGACTCATCTGGAGATCGCCCAGGCTGCGGACATGCAGAGGTTCGGCATGCAGGCCTCTGGTTCCGACCAAGTGGGCGCGCTGCCTGATGTCGGCCCCACCACTTTCGGCCGCACCTACGCCGCTGAGCTCGACAAGCTCATTGAGCAGCTCAAAGCCGACGCCGCCGTCATGTCCGCCGACGCCCTGCTCATCACCAACCCCATCGACTAATTTCTGCAGGTCGTAAGGCCTTCGCCCCAACGTCAGTTCAGTACGTGTTGAATAGTTCAGCAAATACTGTATAGTTCAGCACATGCTGACTATTGCTTCACGCCTCGACGTCATGAACCGGCTCGGCCGGGCCATGGCAGATCCGACGCGCTCCCGAATCCTGATCACCCTACTCGACGGCCCGAGCTACCCGGCCGTGCTTTCGCGCGACCTGGACCTGACCCGCTCGAACGTCTCGAACCACCTGACCTGCTTGCGCGACTGCGGCATCATCGTCGCCGAGCCAGAGGGCCGCAAGACTCGTTACGAAATCGCCGATCCGCACCTCGCGACAGCGCTCAACGCGCTAGTGAACGCGACGTTGGCTGTCGACGAAAACGCCCCGTGCATCGACCCTGAGTGCTCGGTGCCCGGATGCGGCGTGAAAGGAGCGGACGCATGAGTTCAGCATGTGGATGCGAACACGAACCCGACAAGGAGATCGAAGAGCGCGATCGGCCATGGTGGAAGGACCCCGAGCTGCTGCTACCGATCTTCTCCGGCGTAGCCCTCGGCATAGGGCTAGCGCTGGACTGGTCCGACTTGGAGACGCCTGCGACAGTACTGTTCTGGGTCGGCCTGCTGCTAGGGGCGTATACGTTCGCGCCCGGCGCGGTCCGGAACCTTGCCACGAAGCGCAAGCTCGGCATTGGCTTGCTAATGACGATCAGCGCGGTCGGCGCGGTGAGCCTCGGATTCGTTGGAGAGGCCGCGGCGCTAGCGTTCCTGTACTCGATCGCCGAGGCACTGGAAGACAAGGCGATGGACCGGGCCCAAGGCGGACTGCGGGCACTGTTGAAGCTGGTACCGCAGACCGCGACGGTGCTGCGCGACGGCACAGCGTCCGAGGTCGCAGCGAAGGACCTCGAGGTTGGCGAGCTAATGCTCGTGCGCCCCGGAGAGCGGATCGCCACGGACGGCATCATTCGGTCCGGGCGCTCCAGCCTTGACACCTCAGCGATCACCGGAGAATCCATTCCGGAGGAGGTTGCGCCCGGCGACGAAGTACCTGCGGGAGCGATCAACTCCGCCGGGGTGCTGGAGGTCGAGACGACCGCAGCTGGAACGGACAACTCGCTGACCACACTCGTGGACCTGGTCGAGCAAGCGCAGGCGGAAAAGGGCGACCGCGCCCGGATCGCCGACCGGATTGCCCAACCCCTAGTGCCCGGGGTGATGATCCTGGCGGTGCTGGTCGGAGTGATCGGCTCGCTCCTGGGCGACCCTGAGACGTGGATCACCCGTGCGCTAGTAGTCCTGGTCGCAGCGTCACCGTGCGCGCTGGCAATCTCCGTGCCGCTGACAGTCGTGGCCGCAATCGGCGCGGCCAGCCAGTTCGGAGTGATCATCAAGTCCGGCGCTGCGTTCGAGCGACTCGGCGGCATCCGTCACCTGGCAGTAGACAAAACCGGAACCCTTACCCGCAACCAGCCTGAGGTTACCGGAGTGGTCCCGGCAGACGGATTCGATCGGACGCAGGTGCTTTCCTTCGCGGCGGCAGTTGAGCAGCAATCGACACACCCCCTCGCCGCGGCGATCGCGGCAGCGTGGCCCGAAGCGCCCACCGCCTCGGACATCAGCGAGGAAGCTGGGCATGGCATCGGCGGCACTGTCGAAGGTCGACAGGTGCTGGTGGGCAGCCCCCGGTGGATCGACGCCGGGCCACTGAAAGCGGACGTTGAGCGCATGGAGTCCGAGGGCCAGACCTGCGTCCTGGTCACCGTCGATGACGCTCTCGCCGGGGCGATCGGGGTCCGCGACGAGCTGCGGCCCGAGGTTCCCGAAGCCGTGCAGACCCTGCACGCCAACGACGTGGAAGTAAGCATGCTCACCGGCGACAACACTCGCACCGCCCGGGCGTTGGCTGAAATCGCCGGAATCGACGACGTGCGCGCCGAGCTGCGCCCGGAGGACAAGGCAAGCATCGTCGCCGAATTCTCCTCCAAGACGCCGACGGCGATGATCGGCGACGGCATTAACGACGCGCCGGCACTCGCGGGCGCGACGGTGGGCATAGCGATGGGAGCGGCCGGCTCTGACGCCGCGATCGAGTCCGCTGACGTCGCCTTCACCGGCCACGACCTCCGGCTGATCCCGCAGGCTCTGCAGCACGCCCGCCGAGGCAGCAGGATCATCAACCAAAACATCATGCTGTCTCTGGCCATCATCATCGTGTTGATGCCGCTGGCGATCAGCGGCGTGCTGGGCCTGGCCGCCGTCGTGTTGGTTCACGAGGTCGCCGAAGTCATCGTGATTTTGAACGGCCTGCGGGCTGCGCAAGCGAAGCGCTGAGCCACACTTTTGATGTCGAGCTTCACCGACACGGTCCGCGACTACCTGGGCAGTGTGTTTGGCAAAGGGACCCACCCATCAGTGTTGCCGAGCCGTCGCCGGTCCAGTTGCCGTAACCGACTAGATGCAGATTCTCCACTTTAGGTTCGCGGCCGCGCATAAGGTGGCGGAATGAGCCAAGTGCCGGACGGAAACCGGTGCACCAGATCAGGTGGTCGTGGTCGAGCTCGCTCAAGCTATCGACGATGGGGGTAACGGTGAGCTGACCGGAGTTGCGGAGCTCACGTAGATGAGGAAGCGCGACAATGTCCCCGAGATTCGGGCCGGAATCGCCGCCGAGAATCCGGCGGCGGCTGCCCGCGTTAAACGTTGAACTTAAAGTCCACGGAGTGTCATAGCTGTTTAACGTGTGCGAGATTCATTTCTGCCCCCAGTCGCTGGCGTGAACCTTGCACACAACTACGGCAATGGTCCCTGGACGGCCTTGCCTACTGAGCGCCCGGCACCCCGCATCGTTGCAGGCGCGTTTCCGCAGCCCTACAATGGAAACCATGAGCGTCGCCGACTTCAAAATCCGCCAGATCACTTTCGACTGTCACGATCCATTAAAGCTCGCTGAGTTCTGGTCCGCTGCCACAGGCTGCGAGATCGCCGCAGATTACGGGGACTTCGTCCTGGTTGATTCCACGCCCGCTCTGGGATTTCAGCGCGTGCAGGATCCCACTCCTGGGAAGAACCGCATGCATATCGACGGCGGCGGGGCTGACCGCGAAGACTTGGTGGAACGACTGAAGGGGCTAGGCGCTACCGAACTCGGCGCCCACGAGGCGCCGGGATTGGTATGGACCGTTATGCAGGATCCCGAAGGCAACGAGTTCTGCGTCGGCAGCCCAGACGCCTAGCTAAACGTTAAACTTGAAGTCCACCACGTTTCAGTGCAGGGTAACCTCTGAATCAATAGGTGGCGCTTCCGCCGCAGTCGCCCCGGCAGCTGCGGGGGGCAGGAGCGTAAACCGTCTTCAAGCTCTACCCGTGACTGCCAGCTCGTGGGCCCCATTTGAGGCTCGCGTCTAACGGACGTTCCTGAAGTATCTATGTAAACCTTTGTACTCTAGAGCTATGTTTCGAATGCCGTCTCGGCGCGGTGGACGACGGACCACCGAGGGCCATCCGCACGACGCGACCACGCTCGCCAGCTCACCCGAACCTAACCCAGATCACGCATGGAAGACACTCGCATTGGTGAACGAGTGGATTCGCCACTCAGATGCGAAGGCCAGCGTGACACTTGCCTTCACCGGGGTGATGGCAACAATGACATACAACCTCGCAAAGGACTTTACTTCCCGGACTGTATTGTTCGACACACTCGTTGGTATGGCCTGCTTGTTGCTTTTTATTACCGGCGCTTGGTGCGGATGGACGCTGACCCCGAGAGTGAAGGACAAGGATGCAGATCGAGACGCGATCAACAGGCTGTTTTTTGGAAGCATCGATCGAAATTTCAGGGGCAAGAGACATGAGTACAGCGAGGTACTCCATGTACTGACCTCTGACCCTGTTGAGCTGACGAAAGATCTCGCTGACCAGATACATGTCAATGCTCGGATTGCCACGGTAAAAGCATCCGCCGCAAAGTGGGCCATCCGGTACGCTCTCGCTGCAGGAGCCGCTATCGCAGTCCTGGCCCTCGTTGTCGGTATCACGAACAGTTAGGACGCAAATGGACGGCAACTACAGACCGTATGACTGGACAGCCAGCTCGGCCCGGATCAAAGCGATCCTGGATCAGCCGGCGGGAGCGTATGAGGAGGTAGACGGGCTCCCCGACCGAGACAAGCTCACGTTCTCCAACGGCTTCTACGGCATGTGCTCGGCAATCTTTATTGACATCCGAGATTCGTCCGGCCTAACGTCGAAGCATAATAGGCCCGTTCTTGCGAAGATCTACCGGTCGTTCATCTCGGAAATGGTGGCAGTCCTAAACTCAGACGCCTATGTGCGCGAGGTGAATATCGTCGGCGACTGCGTGTGGGCCTCCTACAAGACGACGCAGGTCAACCACATCGACGATGTGTTCGCTACCGCAGCGCAGGCCAATACTCTCTTGAAGCTCCTCAACCACCACTACGAAAAGGCAGGGATCACCCAGCTCAGCATTGGCATAGGCGTTGAGTACGGGCGGGTTCTCATGATTAAGGCGGGGTACAGCGGCAGCACGATCAACGACGTCGTGTACATGGGCGACGTCGTCAACAGGGCAGCCCATCTAGCGCACCTGGCGGGACGCGGTTGTGGATCGAGCCCGGTTGTCGTCGGAGGCGTCTTCTACTCGAACCTGAACGATCAGAACCAAGGCCTACTCCGACCGCAGTGGACGCCCGACATCGGAACCGTGTACCAGGGAAATCCCGTCATCCCGCAGATGGACGAGTGGATCAGCTCCCTCAGTTGACATCTCCCGTCAGACAGACCACCAGAACGTCGACCCATAGATCCGATAGCCCATGTCGGAGGTCCCCAGGTCAGTCCACATGTTCTGCTTCGGGTTACCCCCTAGCTTCGAGGTCTCATTCAGCCTGTTGTAGACGTCGGCGGTGATGTAGGTCGGGTAGCGAGGATCGAGCGCAGCCAGCTTCGCCGCATTGTTTGCTGCGTTCCCAACCCACACCAAGTCATTGCTGCCTCGGATGCCTGTTCGGGCGACGAAAAGCTTCGAGGTATCGATGCCAACCCGCTGCTTGAACACGAAGGTGCTCTTCGGGTACTTCTCGGTGATTTTCGCTGCCACGATTCTCTTCGATGCCCAATTGATCTGGAGCCCGCACTTTGCGGCGGCGGTGTTCTTCAAGTCTCCGATAAACACGCCCATGACGCGGTCCCCGTCGTAGGCCGTGATGATACCGCCTCTCGCTCGAATGATCTTAGCTGCACAATAGAGATAGCTCTTGTAGACCTCCGCAGCGAACCAGTCCTTGTACCCCTTGACCATCTTCGTCGACGACGCAAGATCCGCGTAGAGGACAGTTGCGTCGAGCTCGACAGCAAGGTTCTTCAGCGGAAGGTCATCGGCGTCGGGCACCTTCTGGCCTGCGCGATGTTCCCACTGTTCGTCGACGGTCTTCTGGACGTACTCCTCCAGGTCATCTTTCAGACTCATGCCGAGGCTCCTCCCCACGATCGCTCTAACCGTTTACTCATTCAGCTTAGCCATTGCGCGGTGTCAAGGGGTTGCTGCAATAGGTCTGCTCGCGACCTTTCACATACTCCAGAGGTTATATGACGAAACAGAACTCCACGGAGAGGCGAAAGAAGACAAGATCGCTCCCCGTCACGAAGAGCTAGCACCACCGAAGTTGCCCTCAGCCAGATTCGGACTCATTCTCACAGTCAGTCGCGGAACAAGAACAACTCAGCACGGTCCCGACTGCAACTAAAACTGTTCCTCCGAAGCTAAATACCATCTTCTAACTGCTGGCGAAGCACGACTTCCTCTTCATCGCTGAGTCCAGCGAGTCTTTCCCCCTGCTGTTCTTCTTCGAATCGCAGCGCATCCGCCAATGTTTCTTTCAACGGGCGAATCCGCAGGCCAGCTTCGTAGGCTGCGGCGCAATCGAGTAGCGCGATGTTGCGAAACTGTTCACCTGGTACCCACAACGGCAACGATTTTGGGCCCATCCACGGGGTTACATCATTAGCGAGAAGCAGTTCATCAGAGCAAGGTCGCTCCGTAGCCTCCGATACGGTTAACTCACGCGAAATCTTGAACACATCAGACAAGGAAGTAGCGAACCCCGTAGCGTTAAAGGTTCCGAAAGTCCCAACTTCTGCAGACTCAACTATCCAGCCTGCAAGGTCCTTCACATCAATCATAGCGATGGGAAACGCCGGGTCTGGGACGATCACGTTCTCACCCGTGGGATGCGCGAAACGCCACGGATAGTAACCACTGCGCCCTGTTTCGTCGCCGTAGCCGGCAATCAGACCGGGTCGAACTACCATTACCGACCGATTTGTGCTGCGATAAATCGTTTCGCAAGCAGACTTTGCGGCTGGGTATTGCCCCATGTTCTCCATGTAGTCAATTTCAAGCGGAGCGACTACGGAATCAGACTCGGAAGAAAAACTTCCCTGATCCTCATATACGCTGCTCGAAGACACAAATATACGATGCTTGGCCTGGAGTTTCACCGCCGCATCCCGCGCATGCTTCGGCTGACTCGTCACATCCACAATGGTGTCCCAAGTTTTCCCCGCAACCTCATCGTACGCACTGTCACGGTCACGGTCCGAACTCACAAACTCAGCTCCGTTGGGAACCTTCCCGTTACCCCGTGCAAGGCAAGTAACTTGATGTCCTCGCTCGACTGCTGCAGCCGCAATGTGTCCTCCAAGGAAACCGGTACCACCGAGCAATAAAAAGTTCATGTCATTAGTTATACACGAAACCTTCTCACACGTGACCAGTCTTAATCCCAGCGCATCCAAGCTAGATTCAGATGTCAGAGCAGGGTTACCCCACCATCTGCCAGAGCTTCTTATTCGGCTAACCTACACATTGAACTTAAAGTCCACGGAGTGTCGTCGATAAATAACTATTCGATGCGCAAAGTACAACGAAATACCGCTAGAAACAGACAACATATGGGGGTGCACAGAAACACATATAGGTTCTGCGGAAAACCTATAGGGTGCGTCGCTAAAAACCGCTGTGCGCGAAAAACATAAAGGGTTTACGGACCCGGTCCCAGACCCCTCAATACTCTGAGCCGGAAGAATGGAAAGTGGAAGGTTGATGGGCGGGATCAAGCGGTTAATGCGCCACGATTGAATATTTGCTGGAGTATCTCACGTGGGGTTGCTCCGCCGAGGACTTGTCGTGGTGTGTCGTTGAGTTCGTCTTGCACCCAGGCGACGTGCTCGGGGGTTACTTCGGCGAAGTCGGTGCCTTTCTTGTAGAACCGGCGGCGGATCTCACCGTTGGTGTTCTCGTTGGTCGGCCGCTGCCACGGCGCGTGCGGATCGCAAAAGTACACCTCGCAGCCGTCTTTGATGCGCACACGTGCGGTTTCAGCCATTTCCACGCCTTGATCCCAGGTGATGGTCTTGAGCTGTTCAGCGTTGAGGTCTTTGACCATCTGCTGGATCGTTGCAATCACCGTCATCGATGTGTGTTCGGTGGGCAGATGACCAAGCAGGGTGTAGCGGCTGGTGCGCTCCACCAGGGTAATCAGCGCGCTTTTGCCGCCGGTGCCGATAACAAGATCGCCTTCCCAGTGCCCGGGGATTGCCCGGTCGTCAGCCTCTGGGCTGCGCTTGGTGATTTCAGCACCTTTGATCCACGGCTTACCCGTTAACACACCGGCATTACGGGGCCGGGCTTTTCGCCGCTTGCCGCCACGGATGAGCACATCTTGGGTCTTCATCACCGCTTCAAGCTCGGCGCGCAAGCTGCCTTTGCCCTGGAGGTGCAAGGCGCTGTAGATCGCTTCGTGGGAAATACGCATGCTTTCATCATCGGCGAAAGCATGCTGAAGCCACACACTGATGCGCCCGGGCGACCACCGGCGGGCAAGACACGTCACCACCACAGCACGAAGTGCCGGGTTGTCGTCGAGCTTGCGCACCTTCGGCCGGTGCGCACGCGCCTTGGCGCCCAGGCCGGCTTGCCGGGCGTTGTAGTACACCGTGGCCTCACCGTCTTCGCCGACAACTTCCCACCCGTTGCGGGCGATTTCCCGGCTGATCACGCTATGGTGGCGCCCCAGAAGTGCTCCGATCTGCCTGGCTGACATTCCCTGGTTGCACCCATGTTGGATCGTCAGGCGGTCTTCATACGACAGTCGGACTCCGCGGCCGACTTTCACACGGTCCTCGGCATAGTCGGCAGGCGCGTGGCCTGCCTGTGTTTTCATTGGTGCTGGCACGGAATCAACTTTGCTGTGTGCAGGTGGTTTTACCGTGCAAGCCTCCGGCGTGTCCGCGCGCTGTGACGCATCACGGTTTCCGCCCGCCTTCTCCTGGCGTGCTTGCTGCACCCAGCGATACACCGAATTCGCAGACCGGTCGAACGCCGCCGCAACCTTGTCAACCGGCTCACCAGCCAGCACCCGTGCGACCGCGTCAGCTTTCTGCTGCGGGGTGATGCGGGGCTTTTGCTGCAGTTCGGTCAGCACACCGACTTTCGCCAACCGCTGGTACAACGCCCCTGGTGACATGCCTAACGTCGCAGCCGCATCCGGTACCGACATACCTGAAGCCACCAGCGCCACCGCCTCGTTGATGAGCTGGTCGCGTGCACGTGCCAACGCCTTCTTCGGTGGGAGTGCGCCTGCTTGCTTGACCCATTCATAAACCGTGGCCTCTGCCACACCGGCCTCACGAGCAATCTCGCCGACATCATCGCCTGCAACAAGCCGCGCCACAGAAGTAGCCTTCACATCTTTCGGAGTCCAACGACCAGCCACAACAACCTCCAAGTCGAGGTGGCGCATTCACCCACTGACAACTCCATGTGTATCCCCACTATTTATTTTTTCCGTTTTTCGGAGTACATCGGGAGCTACAACTGCGGACCAGCTCTGTGTGAACTAGATGAGAAGGCGCAGCAGCGAATCATCGACGCTGGACAGTTGGTGCTGCGGGCACGCGAGCGGCACCCCCAGCGGTCACTCGCGGAGCACTACAACCCGTTATCGATGGACCCAATTCTGCTCAAGGCTCACAACAACTTGGACCGGGAAGTCGATAAGGCTTTCGATGTGGCACGCAAACTCACCAACGAGCGCCAGCGCCAGGAGCTACTGTTCGCCAGCTACGGGGAGTTGGCGAGGGGCTATGTCTCCTCGCTTTCATCAAAATCGAAACCACCAGCAGGGTCGTTCCCCGTGCGGGTGATTTTGATCGGTCCCGCTGCTGGGTGTAGAACCCTGTCGCTGGCAACGCCGGGAACTATGACTGTGCCCGACGAGAACACGTCACTGCCATAACGCGGCTCACGGTAGACGAACATGGGTCGTTCACTACTACTGGTGGATTTCGGTTTTGGTGGTGGGGGGATTACCGCCGCCGGCCTCGATTTTTCCGTTGAGGAGGGCGTTGACTACTTCCCGATTGTGAAATGGGCCGATGGCGCGGTGAAGAGGAACCAGTCACCTGGAAGAGATCGATCCAGTCGCTGGTGTGCAATCTGGGAGGTAGGGTTGCGGGGTCGATTCCTCGCGAGCGCAACCATGATTGTGTCTCTGAACGTGATGAAAACAACCCTGCCCTTCGGAGAATTTCCCCTATCCCGCGTCCCCGGGCGGTGAAAACGGTGTGCACCATCGCCTGAAAGGCTTTGCGTTGCTCTATCGGGATCTTCGGGTCACCCACCCGGCGGATCACTAAGATCCCCCCGTCAACGTTTGGCTGTGGCCGGAAAGCAGACCTTGGTACTCGGGAACCAAGGTGAAACGTGAACCATGGGGACCACTGAGCTGTCATCATCGTGCTTGCACCTACCCCGGCCCGGCGGCGAGCGACTTCCCACTGCATGAGGAGTACAGCGGCAGTCCATGCCGGCGCATGCAACAACTTTCGAAGAATGGCAGTGGTGAGGTGAAAGGGAATGTTTCCCACAATGACGCAGGGAGTGGCGGGTAACGGGAAGTTGAGGAAATCATCATGGACCACTTCGACCGACGCCGAGGCGGTCTTTTTTGTGAGTTTGGCAGCTAGTTTTGCGTCTACCTCAACTGCCGTTATTGCCCTCCCCAAGTGGGATATCGGGTGAGTGAGGGCACCGCTTCCTGGCCCGATCTCAATGATGGGGCCGGAGGTTTGTTTTACAAGATCGACGATGGAGTTGATGATCTTGTGGTCTGTGAGAAAATTTTGGCCATGTTCGTGACGGCCGTATCCGTATGTAGACATCAGGTGTGCTCCGTGGAGTTGAAACGGAGCCGGGCATGGCAAATGGCCGCCCGGCTAAAGGACCGGAGCGGTTTCTAACCTGCGGGAGGGAGAAAACCGCCTTAGCGGCTGGTGAGCGGCCGCATGAAAACGGAACATGAAATCAACATGGGCCTATCGTATCCAATTAATTTCGCAGGGTCCAATACGGTGAGAAAGAAGACAACCGCACCGCAACAGTGCAAGACCTCTCTGGATTGGAATTTAATTGAACATGGGTTTGGGGTACGACGCGCCCTACTCGGAGTGGCACGGACACTACGGCTGCGCGCCCACACACAACAGTAAAGAGCTCGGCAATGCACAGACACGTAACGAGAGCGCCACAAATGTATGTACGTTTAAGTTACAGCATCGACACTGACGCTCCACATGGAGGGACGGCCGCAGCCCTGCAGCAAGCACACGGCAGGGTGTCTGCTTCGGGCGACGTGAAATTACGCAGAAAAATACGAAACACATCACCGCAGGTCACGGTAGGTATTTGCGGGTCATTTCGTAATCTCGTAAACGAAAAGAACAAAACTACGAAACACAAAAACATACGTTGAGCAGCGTAAATGGTTTTCGTTTCGTAATTTTTCCACTTTTTGAAGAAAATCTGAATAAGAAGAGACACCTTGATTGCGATTGTGTCCCGTGTCACATAGCTACAACCCCTGCAGCGTGCCCTCAACGAGGACGCTCTGTGTCGTAGACATGTGCCTGCAATGCGTGTCTGTGTCTCTCTCTTAAAAGGTTTGGGTCGAAATACCGCAAAATTGCGAAACACCGCCGAAATGTGACGTGTCTATGCAGGTCACAGCGTTATCGCGTGTTTCGTAGTTTTGTTCTTTTCGTTTGCGGAAATCACGAAACCGCAGGTAGAGCGTTTCGTAATTTTTTCGTACTTTGATCGGCAAATTACGAAACGAGGTCAAAACTACGAAACGAGCACACTACAGACGTGTCACAGGTCACAAAAAGGCGCGCCACGGACATGTTGCAGTGTGGCAGTATCTCGGCCGTGTCACATCGCTAGATCTGCTGCAGCTGCACTGTCACCGTGCTGCCGTACGTCATAGACACACGTCTGCAATGCGTGTCTGTGTCTCTCTCTTAAAAGGTTTAGGTCGAAATACCGCAAGATTACGAAACATCCCCGAAATGTGACGTGTCTGTGCAGGTCACAGCGTTATCGCGTGTTTCGTAATTTGGTTTTCCGATTTTCGTAGTTTCACGAAACCGCAGGTAGAGCGTTTCGTAATTTTTTCGTATTTTGATCGGCAAATTACGAAACGAGGCCAAAACTACGAAACGAGCACACTACAGACGTGTCACAGGTCACAAAAAGGCGCGCCCCTTGCGTGTCACCGTGCTGCAGCGTCCCGGCCGTGTCAGCTAGCTACAACCCATGCAGCGCGCCCTCAACGAGGACGCTCTATGTCGTAGACATGTGCCTGCAATGTGTGTCTGTGTCTCTCTCTTAAAAGGTTTAGGTCGAAATACCGCAAAATTACGAAACATCCCCGAAATGTGACGTGTCTGTGCGGGTCACAGCGTTATCGCGTCTTTCGTAATTTGGTTTTCCGATTTTCGTAGTTCCACGAAACCGCAGGTAGAGCGTTTCGTAATTTTTTCGTATTTTGATCGGCAAATTACGAAACGAGGCCAAAACTACGAAACGAGCACACTACAGACGTGTCACAGGTCACAAAAAGGCGCGCCCCTTGCGTGTCACCATGCCGCCACACAACAGCTGCCCCACCACAACACCCCAGCCGTGTCACGTGGCGTGTAGAGACGTACTCGGATCTGTCTTTAAAGTTCAGGTCGCAGGCTATTGTGCGCGACGCATAAGTTTCGTACGATGGCCTCTAGACCGTATGTGGCGTTTTAATTCGTTTCTGGTCTAGCCAGCCGCATACGGGGGATAACCCCGAGGATAATTCACAAAGAGATAGTCTCTCGACCGTGATAGGCGCGGTTCCTCCGACGAGATAGACCGGTTGGCAACGGCATTGCCAACCACAAAAGCGGTCAGGTAGGGAGTAAGCGCTCCCGTAAAGCAATGGGACGGCAGACCACCGTTCTAGCGAGTTGAGCACGGCACTCCAAGCCGCCTGAATAGCAAGCCGGTAAAGCACCCCGCTCCGGGACAGATCAATCTGCCCAGGAGCGTTTTTCTATGTCCGAAAAGGACACGACTACCGCTGTCGCGCCACGCTTTTACACGCTGCAAGAACTCACCGATCTCGGTGTCGGCTCTGAGTCCACGTTGCGAAAAGCTATTAAAGAGGGCCGTCTTTCATTCCACCGTTTCGGCACCGCCTATCGGATTCGCCAAGACGATCTCGACGCCTACCTCGCGGCCGCACGCCGCCCTGCCCCGCAGCTATTTGACGGCTTCGTCGATGCCGTCGTGGATGCAGCGCCCCAACTGACAGATGAGCAGCGCCAGCAGCTCGTCACGGTGCTGGGTGGTGCGAAGCACTAGTGCGGACAAACCCACCTACGACGAGATCCCGCCGCTTAGCTCAGCTAGCCAGGCTGGGTCTTGAGCTGAGTGCGAGGGCTGATGGGTGATGGTCGTGCTACAACACACGCGCGCTCCACCGTCGTGCCCCGAGCCCAAACAAAGAATTCACTCAATCAAGGAGAACAAACCATGTCTTTCAGAGACGATTACGCAGCAGCGCTGCGCGATGAGCAGCAAGCAAAAGATACCGTGAACGAGGCGCGCCGTGCACACAAAGCGACAAAGGAGCGCCTTGCGCAGTTGCGCAAGTATGCCGAAGAGTTCGAGGTGAATCTCGACGGTGACAAGTCCGCCAGCACCGAAGGGGACGGTGACAAGTCCGCCAGCACCGAAGGGGACAGCGATACACCTGAGAACGGTGACGGCGACACGCCTGAGAGCACCGAGGGCAGTAAGCCGAAGCGGCATCTAGAAGTTGTACCCGACTAACCCTTTAGCCGTACACGCAATCACCTCATGTGTGTACGGCCACGCGGCGTGACGACGTACAGCCGTCACGTTTGATGTCGCCACACACCCCGCTCGCAAGGGCGGGGTTTTCGCGTGTGTGCGGGTGGCTGCGGCACCGCTACACGTGACACTGTCACGATGCTTGCGCCGGTATCGGCGACGGGGCATATACACGTCTGCCCCGTCGCCTGGATCATCCGCCACATGGCTGGCGGTATGTCGCGCTGCTGTTATGCGCGGTTCTGGCCGGCATAGTCTCGTGTGGATGTGAAATATGCCGAAGACGGGGCCGTGGGTGCAGCAAAGACAGCAGCGTGGACAGAGCAGATTTCAGCAGCTGTGCTGCTGAAGATGCAACCGCGACGGCAGATGATATGCGGCGGACGCCGCATCATGGACGCGTCGTGAGATACGCCAATATCCATCTCGGCAGGCTTGCCGTGATGGAGCGTTTCGTGATGACCCAAACACGACACATCGATGCTGGCATATCCGAATGTATATCAACGGGATATATCGGATTGCCAGCAGTGTCGTGACGTAAAGCATGGGTCATCACACAAGGTGCAGCGCCAGCTGCACTATTGGGCACCTTGACCGGAGCGCAGCGGAGGGAAAGGTAGACCCAGCCAGACCGAGCGAGCGAGGTCTGAGACTGGGGCTGTAAGGGGCGGCGCGCCAGCGCCGGGCAGCGGGTTATGCGAGCGCCAGCGAGCAGTAATACCCGGTGCAGTGCCTCGGCTATGCCGAGCGCCGGAGCGCAGCGGAGGCGTCGCACCCCCTTATGCCCTTTTCCCCCTTCTACCCCTATAACGACAAACATATAGGGGTTTTGACACAGAAGGGGGCTGCGACCTGCGTGTTTCGGGTCTTTACGTGGTCTTCGACCCTTACCCGAAACGGCCCGTTGATGCGCGAAGCGCACATGGTGCCTACACAAAACTTGCAGGTCGCCACGCTGTGCGCACCACATGCGGCTACGTCCGTTGTATGTCGGTCTTAAAGTAAGGGCCGATGACGGGTGGAAACGCCGCTTGCGGCGTCTTCCCGCGTCATCGCGCACGCCGTGTGCAACGTGAGCTTGCGAACGTGCCACGGCGTCGAACCGAACGGCAAGACCGACATCGTTTACGTGGTGCGCACAGCCACACCCTGCACTCTGGCACCGCCGCCAGGCGGTTATTGCAGGGTGTTCCAAATCCCGCAGCGAGCCATCCGCCGCAAGGCGGTGTTGATGCTGCTGCGGGGGTCAACGACACGGGCTGAGTAACACACTCCATATCGGCCCGTGCAACAAGCACACTATCGGTGCAGACGTATCACGCTCGCGGTGGCCATATGCGCGACAGCGCATGTGATGAGCACCGCCAGCGACGTGTGTTTCGCAGCGCGTCGCGCTGCAGCAGATCCAGCGGCAGCTGTTGATGCAAATGTGTAGCGCCGCGACTCGATTGGTTCATCTTTGTGGCAGCGGCTGTACGGCCCTGTGGCGGCCGTAGACGCCTCGGATGGACGGAGTGCGCGTGCAGAAGAACAGTTTCAAGACGTCGCTGTTCGTCGTGTATCTGCCGAAGTCGATGTGCAAGGAGATCCCCGACTACTACACCAGTGAGGTGGACGGGCGCGAAGTGAAACGTCCGCGCTATGTCGCCCGCGACTACGAGGAAGCAAAGCAGTACCTCGAAGAGTCAATGCGCTGGCTTGCAGAAAACTTCATCCCCGGCGGTATCGACGCAGTCGCTGGCGGTGATATGAACTTTGACGAATCAACGCCACACATCCAGTTCCAGGCGGATACGTTCTCACCGAAGCCCGAAGATCCCGACAAGCTCCGTTGCCGCCCCGGCATCGCGTACAACACTGACACCTCAGTGCGGTACACATCCGGCCCGAAGAAGGGCAAGCAGATCTCGGGTAACCAGAAGTTCATCGACGCGCAACGGGGCCTGCGCGAACACATGCACTCGCTCGGCTATCCGGTGGAACTAGAAGTCTCCGAACGTCATGACGAGTCACTCAACCTCGACCGCTACACCGAGCAACAAGACCGGGAGCGCGATCTCGCCAAGCGCGAGGATGATGTGGAAGTCAAGAAGCGATCCGTGC
Source organism: Corynebacterium sp. L4757 (assembly GCF_043673995.1). NCBI lineage: Bacteria > Bacillati > Actinomycetota > Actinomycetes > Mycobacteriales > Corynebacteriaceae > Corynebacterium > Corynebacterium sp. L4757. Next base: position 33,137 of record NZ_JBIMEN010000020.1, read on the forward strand.
AGCGCGACATGGACGCAATTGATCGTGACCGCGAGCAGGCTGCTAAGGAACTTGAACAGGCGCAAGAAGCCCGCGAAGCAGCCCAGCGCGTACAGGAGAATGCTGAAGCACAGGCTCGCGAGGTTGCCGAGCGTGTGCTCAAGGAAGCACGCGAGAAGGCCGAGCAAGAAGCCGAAGAGATCCGCAGCGAAGCACGCAAGGATGCTGAGCAGGAGTTGGGCCTGGCCGAAGCGCAAGCAGACGAGCTGCTCGAACGAGCCGAAGAGACTGCGCGGGCCAAGGAGGGCGATATTACAGCCGCAGCTCGCAGCGAGGCGGAGGCGATCACTCGCAAGGCCGACGAGGCACGTAAGCAAGCCGAACGAGACGCAGAAAAGATCCGTAGCGAAGCACGTGACGAGGCGAAGCGTGAGGCAGAAACGATCCGCAGTGAGGCCACGCGGGACGCTGAAAACACACGTAGCGAAGCGCGGAGCGACGCTACAGACATCCGCGATGCAGCACGCAGTGAGGCCGAAGATGAAGCCGCCATCATCATCGAAGAAGCGGTGAAGTCAGGACAACAGTTGGAGCACTTGGATAAGAAGTTCCTGGTGCAAGAACTGCATCGCAGCCCAGAGTTGCTTGAGCGTTACACGCTGTTCAGGCAGTCGCAGACCTCAGGCAAGAAGGGCGGGGCGCAGCAGCGTGCCCGCGAGCGCATCGAGAAGCGCCGCCAGCAGCAACAGCAGCGTGATCGTGATGGCGGTATGGAGTTGTAGCACTGCTCTCCCCTGCCCTGTACGGCCTTCTGCGGGCCTAACAGGGTGCCGTCGGCGTCGTAGGTCATTGGCGGCGGGTAAACGGCTGGTATTCAGCGAAAATCGAAGAAATCTCGGCTAGGCGGGGCTGGTGTCACTACGTTGCGCAGTGAATTGGCCTGTTGAGTGGCGGAGATAGTGCGCAGCACGTCGGTGTGTACGACGGGGCATGTGCTGCGCAGAAGAGATGTCCGTAGAAGGGCCGACAGAATGTCGTTGTCATTCTGTTGCGTAGTAAAGGTGTCAATAGGATGACAAACCACTTCACTGCCCAATTCACATGTCATTAAAGTGACAGGGCATTTGATTGCGCAGTAAACGTGTCGATGAAATGGGTGCCCAATACACAGTGCAACCTACGTGTTAATGAAATGTCGCGTCCACTACATAGTGCAGTGAATTGCGCAGCAGAAACGCCAGTAAAAGCACCGCTGCACTGCACTGTAAAACAGCACGGGTGATGTGCAACAAAGCGGCGTGTGAAATGCACCGTGAAATGTCAGTGCACCTAGAGCAGCACCATCGCTATTCCCCTACGACGTCCGAACTGCGACTTTGACCCGGCGTAGACATAAAGAAAGCGCTGGGTGTTGCTCCCAGCGCTTTCTTTTACGACCTGATCCGGTGCGTTGTTGGTGTCAGTAGCTACTTAACCACCGGGGTGAGGACTGTAAGACCGCTTGAAGGGACTCGCTTCTGGTCATTTTTGGAGTCGTAAGCAACGAGGTGGATCATGACATCGCCGCCACCTCGCACATCGAAAGTACGTTCAACGACTTCACCGACCGGGACGGTGAATTGGCCGAGACGCTGTCCGTCACGCGAAACCGTGACCTTGCCGATGCCGCCGTTGTTCGGGATTGTGTCGGACCAAGCTGCCTTGAGGCTCAGGGTCCGCATGGTATCTGGCACTACATACTCTTTGTAGGACTCACTATTCCAACCCTGCCCATCAGTGGAGAGGATCGATTTCTTGTAGTCCTTGCTGAAGCGGATCCTCGGGCCGAAAGACGCGTTTAAGAACCGGACATCTGCATATCGGACGTTGAAAGGAATGGAGGCGATGCACTCATTGCGGAAAGGGCAAGGCACGATGTTTGTCTACGGGCAACCGAACCCGGACGCGGTGATCGTCAACCGGGTCTTCGAGACTGCCTGAGAACGCCCACACGCAGCGAGGGGCCCGACCCCCGGGAAGTGGACACGGAGGATTTAATCAAGAAGCAGATCTTAGGATAGCAGGACAGCGCTCCTCAAACACCACAGGAGCCAGATATTTACACCAGGAATGTCGGCGCACCGTGTTGTAACGGGTACACCAGCGGAAAACATCCCGCCGGCAGATCAACTGGTTGGCAAAGGTCTTGGAATCTTGAAGGACTTCCCTCTTCAGGGCCGCGTTGAACGACTCCGCCAAAGCGTTGTCCGCACTGGTCCCAATTGATCCCATCGACTGCCTGATCCCCAACTGGGTGCAGGTGTCCTGGAACGCATTCGATGTGTACACACTGCCGTGGTCCGAGTGGAAAATTGCTTCCTTCATGCTCCCTCGCTGGCCTTTGGCCATCACCAGCGCATCCTGCACCAGTGATGTGCGCATGTGATCGGCGATCGCGAAGCCAACCAGCCGGCGGGAATAGCAATCAATGACCGTAGCCAAGTACATATTCGACCCATCTGCAATCGGCAGATAGGTAATGTCACCGACGTAGACCTGGTTCGGCTTGTCGGCAGTGAATTTACGGCCGACAAGGTCAGGGAACACTGGTTTCTTCTGATCTGACACGGTGGTGGTGACCTTGCGTTTCTTGGTGTAGCCAAACAGTTTGAGTTCACGCATGATCCGCGCAACCCGCTTGTGATTCACGGGCTCATGACCCGGCTGGTCTTTAAGTTCAGCCGTAATCCGCTTGGCCCCGTAGCAACCATTTTCGGCAGTGAATACAGTCTTGACCCGTGCACCGAGGATGGCGTCGGATATGAGTCGTTTCCTCCGGGCTGAGCTGCTGTTTTTCCATTTGTAATAGGAGGACCTGCTGAGTTTCAACACGTCACATAACCGCTTAACCGAATGGTTCTTCTGGGCGTCGTCAACGAACTGGAAGCGGATCACCAGTTCGTCTCTTCCGCGAAATATTTAGCAGCCTTTCGCAGGATATCGCGCTCTTCGCGTAAGCGGCTGACTTCCCGTTCCAGCTGGCGGATCCGCTCAGCCTCGGTCACCGACATCGACGAGGGCGACTCTGCGGTGCGGGTTTTGGTACGCGCACCTGTCCCGTACTTTTTCAACCAGTTATGCAGGGTGGCACGGTTGATTCCGAGGTCCACGGCGATGGTCTTGAGCGAGGCACCTGGGGAGTTCTCGTAGAGCGCAACAGCGTCGCGCTTGAACTCCTCTGTGTAGGTCTTGCGTGGCATGGTGGCAGATTACCTTTCCCAGCAT
>NZ_JBIMEN010000021.1:0-26488 GCF_043673995.1 Corynebacterium sp. L4757
TTATCTGTATTAATCACCCGCGGGAACCCGGCTGACGCGTTCGACCGCAGGGTCTTGGCCAGGAAACGCTTGGCCGCAGCCACATTCCGTTTTGGTGAGAGGTAAAAGTCCAGGGTCTGGCCACCGGCGGTGATCGCCCGATAGAGGTAGTACCACTTTCCCCCGACCCGGGTGTAGGTCTCATCCACCCGCCAGGAACTGGCCTGCCAGTCAGGTACCTGCCGGTACCACCGTGTTTGCTTGTCCAGCTCAGGGGCGTATTTCTGGACCCAGCGGTGAGAATCGTGGTGTGATCGACCGGCACGCCCCGCTGAAGTCATCATTTCCTCCAGATCGCGGTAGCTCACCACGTAGCGGCAGTACCACCGCACCGCCCACAGAATGGTGCTGTTGCAAAGTCGGGTGGAGGGGCCACGAACGCCCGAGTTTCATTTCTCCATGGTCTCTGCGACTCAGCGTTCTCAGGCCGTCTCGAAGACCCGGCTGACGATCGCCGCGTCCGGGTTCGGTTGCCCGTAAGCAAACATCGTCCCCTGACCTTTCCGCAAGGAGTGCATCGCTTCCATCCTCTTCAGCGTCCGATATGCAGATGTCCTGTTCTTAAATGCACCCTTCGGCCCCAGGATCCTTTTCAGCCGCCCATGATCTCCCTCGAGAACGTTGTTCAGGTATTTCACCTGACGGTGCTCCACTGTCGGTGGGCAGATGCCTTCTTCCTTGAGCTCGGAGATCGCCTTGGCCAGGGAGGGTGCCTTATCTGTATTAATCACCCGCGGGAACCCGGCTGACGCGTTCGACCGCAGGGTCTTGGCCAGGAAACGCTTGGCCGCAGCCACATTCCGTTTTGGTGAGAGGTAAAAGTCCAGGGTCTGGCCACCGGCGGTGATCGCCCGATAGAGGTAGTACCACTTTCCCCCGACCCGGGTGTAGGTCTCATCCACCCGCCAGGAACTGGCCTGCCAGTCAGGTACCTGCCGGTACCACCGTGTTTGCTTGTCCAGCTCAGGGGCGTATTTCTGGACCCAGCGGTAGATCGTGGTGTGATCGACCGGCACGCCCCGCTGAAGTCATCATTTCCTCCAGATCGCGGTAGCTCACCACGTAGCGGCAGTACCACCGCACCGCCCACAGAATGATGTCACGGGGGGAAATGACGACCGGAGAAGATACCCATGGCTGTGATTATTTCACGTCGCTTTTCCTACTGCCCCAACTTTGCAACAGCACCGCTATGACTCGGTCCCTGGCTGTCGATGCTTTCGCGGTGTGCTGTCGATACAGGTCGAGCCACTCCTCGTGGCGCGAATCGATATAGGTGCTGACGATCTCTGCCTTGGAGGAGAAGTTGTTGTAAAGACTCTTCTTCGCGACCCCGGCCTCGGACGTGATCGTGTCGATACCTGTCGCATGCACCCCGTCCGCGTAGAAACGTTTCGTCGCAGCATCGAGCAACCTCTCTCGCGCTGATCCTAGAGTCATGTCGCACCTCCTTGACGGGTAGTTAGCCCGGTCTACCTACCTGTCAACGGAGGGTAATACCATTGGCGAGATCGAGCAGATTTCCCTCACACATCCGCGTAACCTCCAAGGTCAATGCCCAAAAATTAAGGAGAAGTGGCCTTGAGCTTCAACGTTTACCTGTCCGGCGAGATCCACACCGACTGGCGAGAAGAGATCCAGCGCGGCGCGGAGGCCGCCGGGCTCGACGTCGTCTTCACCGCGCCGGTGACCGATCACCCTGCCAGCGACGCCGCCGGCGACCACCTGGGTGAGGCACCCGCGGGCTTTTGGCGCGATCACCAGTCCTCGAAGGTCAACTCCATCCGCACCCGCACCCTGATCGAGAAGGCCGACATGGTCGTCGTCCGCTTCGGGGATCAGTACAAGCAGTGGAACGCCGCCTTCGACGCGGGTTACTGTGCGGCACTGGACAAGCCTTATGCCACGCTGCATGGCGAGGACATCGTCCACCCGCTCAAGGAAGTCGACGCCGCCGCGCAGGCGGGGTGCATCACCACCGACCAGGTCGTCGAGATCCTGCGTTACGTGCTCGAAGCCTAAGAAGCACTCCTCAGCTGCGCTAGCCCTCTAAGCAGGCAGGCGCAGCGTTACGGCGAGCCCACCTTGAGCCCGCGGCCTGAGTTCCACCGAACCGCCGTGGGCTTTCGCAATTGCATCGACGATCGCCAGCCCCAGGCCTTGGCCGGCCCCCGCGGTCCGCTGCGCCCGTGCGAAGGGCTCCACCCACGTGCGGACCTCCGCCGCGTCCAGCTGCGGCCCACCTGACTCCACGGTGATCTCTGCGTTCCGACCCGCCTGTGCCACCGTCACGGACGGATCTTCGCCGTGGGTGAGCCCGTTGCACACCATGTTCTCCACCGCCTGACGCACCAGAGTGGGGGAGGCAGCCACCGTGAGCGCTTCCGCCGTCACCGGCACACCCTGCCCACAACCGATGTCACGGCACAGCGCGGCCAGATCCACCTCCTGGCGATCCCGGACGTCCACGTTCGCCAGCTGCAGCAGGGCAGCCACGGTATCGGCAGCGCGCGCGTTGACCTCGCGCACTCGTCCCAGCGTCTCCCGCAGTATCTGCTCATCACCGCTGGCCAGCGCCACATCAGCCATCGTCTGGATCGTCGCGATCGGAGTCTTCAGCTCGTGGGAGGCGTTCGACGCGAAGCGGCGTTGCCGCTCGAGGCCATCCGCCAGCTCGTCGAGCATTGCATTCAGCGCAGCTGCCAGCTCGCCCACCTCGTCATCAGGGCCCTGGTGGCTGATGCGGGCACTCAAATCACCCCGGGTGACGGTCGCGGCGTCGTCCGCAAAATCCCGAAGCGGCTTAATCACGAGCCCAGCCACGAACCAACCGATCACCCCAGCGACCGCGGTGAGCAATGCCAATACCGTCAGGGAAGCCACCAACACGCGGCGCAAAACCTCATCGGCGATCGGCACCGCACCGTCGATGACCAGCCCCTCATCCGGGGTTGGGATCTGCGCCATGAAAGGCACCGGCGTGAGCTTCAAATAGGCGTACACCAGCCCAATCAGTGCCAACCCCACGCCCAGGACGGTGCCCAAGAACACCACGGTGATCCGTGCCCGCAAACTCAACTTCATCGCGGCACCTCCGCCACGTAGTAACCGGCACCTGCCACGGTATGCACGATCCGCGGCTCGCCCAGCTTCTTGCGCAGATGGGAGACCGTCACGCGCGGGGAATTCGTGAAGGGATCAGCATTCTCGTCCCACGCCTCCGCGAGCAGATCCTCGGCGGAAAACACCCCACCGGCTGCCTCCATGAGGACCTCCAGCACGGCAAACTCCTTCGGGCTCAAGGGCACCGCCACTCCACCCCGGGTGACCTCACGGCGGAAGGTGTCCAGCCGCACGTCGCCACACCGGTAGACTTCGCCGCGTACCGGCAGGTTTCGCTTGGCCAGCGCATTAACCCGCGCGATGAGCTCCGGGACCTCGAAGGGCTTGGGCAGGTAATCATCCGCGCCGAGGTCGAACCCAGCCAGACGGTCGTCGAGCGCCCCCGAGGCGGTCAGCATGATCACCCTCGTCGCCGGGTGGGTATCGACCACCCAGCGGCAGATGTCGTCGCCGTGGATGCCCGGAAGGTCGCGGTCCAGGACGACGACGTCGGGCCGGATATCGTCGATCGACGAGCGCGCGGTGGCACCGTCGTAGACCGCAGTGGCCTGCATGTTTGCGCTGTTCAGCGCAGTGCAAATGGCGTCGGCGAGGTAGCTTTCGTCGTCGACGACGAGAACGCGGATTGTCATAACACCGATCGTAACGGAACGGGTGTTGTGCCCACGTTAACGTCCCCGCAACATCGGCCTGCGTACCGTCCCAGCTATGCAGAACCGAAACGTTGGTATCGACGTCGCGCGCGCCGTTGCGCTCGTCGGCATGATGGTCGCCCACCTGACCTACCTGGATGGCGTGGCTGTCCAGGTGTTCTACGGCTTCCCGGCCGCACTCTTCGCTTTCATTTCCGGGGTGTCGATGGGCTACATGCGGGCACGTCCTGCCCAGCTCATTGTGCGTGGACTATGCCTGATTGCCCTGCACTTCGCGCTCGCCCCGTTCACCGGGCAAGTGTTCGTGGTGCTCGGAACCATCGGACTCTGCATGGCGTTGCTCGCCTGGGCGCCGCGCTGGAGCTCGCCCGTACTCCTGTGGCTGGCCTGCGTGCTGGCCTTTGGATCGGCGGTGCTGGCGTCCACCGCGACGGTGCTTATTCCCGCCTTCTGGCCCTACTCGCCGTTGATGTGGGGAGCGCTGATGATCGCCGGGATGCTCTTCCGGCGGCATATGCTCAGCCCGAAACTGCTCTGGCTCGGCCTCGTTGTCGGCCTGGGGCTCTTCGCCGTGGATCTCGCGCTTCGCTGGTACACCATGCTGCCCGAGTTTTTCGACGTCGGCGGCCATACCGGTGGCTTGGGCGACATCACCGGAAGCATCGGGGCGTCGGTGGGCATCTGCTCGTTGTGCTGCCTGCTGCAGCGCTGGATCGGCTGGCTCGCACCACTGGGCCGTATGCCGCTCACGATCTACTGCATCCACGTGCTTACGGCGGATCGGCTGGCACCGGAATGGTTCGGCTTCTGGGTCAGTTTTGGCGGCGCCATACTCATCTCTTATGCGTGGCTCGCGGTGTGTGACCGTGGGCCGCTGGAAACTCTGCTTCGCCGCATCACTGCGGTGTTTGGAAAGGATAAAAATGAAGAAGTTCGCAGCTAGCGTGGCCGCCGGGGTGGTCGCAGCAGGAGCACTCGCTATCGCACCAGCCGGTGCCATGGAGAGCAAGACCTTCGCCGGGGACACCGAGGAGGCAAAGCCGGTCGTCTCCGTCCGCGTCGATGATTCTGACCCTGAAGAGGGCGTGTGCACCGGTACCGCCATCGACCGCCACTGGGTGATCACCGCCCGTCACTGCATCGACGCGGCCGCCAAGCCGGGCGGTTCGGTGCGCATCGGGCAGGGTGACGAGCAGCGGGTGTACAAGGTGGATCGTCACGAGGTTGCCCCACGCGGGGACATCGCCCTGCTCCACACTGAGCAGGAGATCAACCTGGAGACCTTCGCTGAGGTCGCGGATGAGGTTCCCACCGGGGACGTCAACATTTACGGCTGGTCTTCCGATGGCTCCGGTGGTTCCACTAAGCTACCGTCCGCCAAGGCGAAGGTTCGCGGTGACTCGCCGCTCGCGCTCTACGAGGCCCCGAAGGCCCTCGACGTTGCCCTGAAGGACGGCGCTCGCATCCAGCCGGGCGACTCCGGTGGTGCGATCTTTGCGGACGGCAAGGTCGCCGGCATCATGTCCGCTGGTCTCTTCGAGGACCCGGAGAACCCGACGGAGGAGGAGATGACCTCTAACGCCGCTGTCTCTGTGTCACCGGTGGCGGAGCAGGCCGACTGGATCCGCGGGACTATTGGCGGTGATGCGAAGGGCGGCGACAAGAAGGAAGACACCAGCGAGCCTGCAGCCGCGGCGTCCTCGGAGGACTCCGTGAACACGGCTCGCAACGTCGGCATCGGCGCGGGCGTCGTCGTTCTCGCCGCGGCGGGCGCCTGGCTGCTGCTGCTCCGCCGCGGGGCCTAATACCCGCCCCTGGTGCTGCCATTCCACCCGGACGGGCCTGCATGATCGCGCCTACAATTGAGTTGTAGCTGTTTCACCACGGAATACGGTTGGCTCAACCGAAGCCGACTAAGCCCAAAAATCTCAAGGACAAGGAGTAGTCATGGCAGAGACACGCGATAGGGCCCGAAGCCGTTCGTAGTCGATATCGAGAAGGAAACCCTCGATAACGAGACATTCCGCACCGCACTGTGGACCGGAGAACATTTCCAGGTCACCGTGATAAACATCCCGGTGGGCGGGGACGTCGGGCACGAGGTGCAAACCAAGGAGGACCAGTTCCTGCGCCTCCAGTCCGGCCGCGGCCGCGTCGAGAGGGGCCCTCCGAGGACGAGGTGACCTTCACTGAGGAGGTCTCCGCCGACTGGGCAGTCATCGTTCCGAAGGGGACCTGGCACAATATCATCAACATTGGTGATGCGCCGATGAAGCTCTACAGCATCTACGCCCCGCCGCACCACGCGCACGGCACCGTCCACCAGACTCAGGCGGACGACGTCGACTAAAAAGTTCGCTTCGCGACGAGGTAAAAGCGCCCAGCCGACCGGCTGGGCGCTTTTGTTGTCTTGTTATCGTTAATCTTCCCTTCCCGTCCTTCCCCTGGGGTCCGATGTGGGACCCATTGACAGGGCCAACCCCACTGAGAGGACTCCGTGAGCATCACTGACCCCGAAAGCCTCATCACCGTCAGCGCCACCGTGATCCGGGACCCGCATGGCCGGGTGCTGTGCGTGTGCAAGGAGGGCTCGCCCTACTTCCAGCTGCCCGGCGGCAAGCCGGAGGCCGGCGAGTCTAGCGCGCAGGCCGCCACGCGGGAGGCCACGAAGGAACTCGGTGTTCAAGCGTCGAGGTTAGAGACCGTGGCTGAGGTCGACTGGCCTCTGGTTGCTGCGGATGCTGAGGAAGCGATTAGCCGAGAGCACACAACCTGGCTCGCATCGCGAACAGGAAGGTCTGCTCTGCCACCACGACCGTAGGCAGCGCGGGACGAGAACTTCGGTTGCGTACTCCAGATGGTTTTTGCACCGGAACGTGGTGGAGTTTCGGTCTAACGTCTCATTTTCCTTCACGGATCGAGCCGATGGTTGGCAAGCTCCGGTCGCAATGCGTCGGGCCTCAGCTCGGCCGGGTGTCTCCTCCTTTGGGATCGAAGAGATCGTCGATCCTGCACTCGAACACGTCGGCCAGGCGGAACGCCAGTGGCAAGGACGGGTCAAACCGTGCGCGTTCGATGGAGATGACCGTTTGGCGGGCGACGCCAAGCTCGTCGGCGAGGCGCTGTTGTGACCAACCGCGATTCTGCCGGCGCTCGGGAGGTGAGTTCTCCACAATCAGCCCCGCTTCCTCGCCATGAGGTACCGCACGAAGGCGCTGAAGACGGCGACCCAGATCACTCCTCGAAACCGGCGGGTTCAGACCAGCCGTACACGCTCAAATGCGATGAGCCCGATAACGACGCGCATAGGCAAATCGGTCCCCCTGATCCAAGATGGTGCTGTTGCAAACAGGAATTCCAGATAGCTAACTATTTGTTAGTGTGCAGCGCAACGCTGGTACCGGATCCGCAGTTTTCGACGAAAACGCGAGTTTGCAACAGCACCATTTGCCGTCATTAATTCCTACAATGAACAGGAACTTGACCTCAACAGCGAAACCAGCATGCTGGGAAAGAGTCTCGGCCCTGCTGGTGTTCGGTGGTCGGAAGATGAAAACACCATAGTTGGTGATGAAGAAGGCGGTGAGTTGACCGTCTCCGTGGAACAAATCAATGAAGCAGTCGGTGACGCCGATGTGCTGTTTTACGGCACTGACCTAGCCCGCACCCCAACCGATACCTGGGAGAACTTGACCGAAGAAGACCTGTACAAGAACTTGAAGGCCGTACAGGATGAACAGGTCTATCCCATTGGCAAGATGACCGTCGCCGGCTACACAGATGCGATGTTCACCCTTGATGTGTTGGAAGAAGCACTACAAGACCTTCAGAATAAGTAGAACCGAAAGCCATGACTTCTTGGTTCTCAGAATCGATGATTTTGTTAGATCCAGTCTTGTTGCTACAGTTGAGGCCGTGCCATTGACAGGCAATTGTTGATGACAATCGGCGCGGGGTGGAGCAGCTCGGTAGCTCGCTGGGCTCATAACCCAGAGGTCGTAGGTTCGAATCCTGCCCCCGCTACCAACTTAAAACGATGTCCCTCATTCCATATTCGGAGTGGGGGACATCGTCATTCTCGCAGTACATTGGTTATCCAGCGTGCTGATCGCTACTTGGCACCACGGATTCGTGCAGAGATTTGGCGATAAGCCAGAATCCCGAAGAAGACTAGGCCGAAATATCCAATGGATGGGTACACAAAGCCAACTAGGTCAGCAAAAGGCAACTTCATACCGCCCACAAGCGCTACTGCCGTGAGCGCCAGGCAGACAATTGCGTAGGTCTTTCGGGATGTGATGGGGAACTGGTCTGCCACTGTCCACAGCATTGGTGCGGCCGTGGAATAGATACCCAGAATGGTAATTCCGGAGAATACGTATCCCAGCCATGGGGCAATGTTGATGCCCAACATAACCAGCGGTGTCGCGTGGTCATAAACAAGGGGAAGAGTGGCCAGCAACGCGAGTGCGCATAGTCCCATCACTCCGCCGTAGATTAGCCCAGTCAGGATGCTGGGGCGGACGGTGGCTTTGAGTGAGCAGTCCTCCCGTCCAAGGCTGGTGAGGAAAGGTACCGCAATAATCAAGATGGCTGTTGAATAAAGAATTGTTCCGATAAACCAGTTTTCACTGGCTTTGGTGGGCGGATATTGCTCGATATTCGTGGTGACATCGGCAAGAGCGGCGAAGTTTTCAATTACGACCCACAGGGCGACAACGCCGATAATGACAACAATGAGCGGCCCAATACGGCCGATGATTTCCACGAGGTTGCGAAACCCGAACATGAGAGTAATGGCAACGACTACGGCCATTCCTGTTGCGCCGACCCACGTGGGGAGATTGAAAACATCCCCCAGCAAGGCACCGGCACCAGCGAACATCGTCACCGCAATCATAAAGACGAAAACCGGGACGCAAGCCCGAAGCACCGAACCAATAGCGGGCCCACAAATATCAACGAAGGGATCAGTGTTGTCATCGCGATGGATGCGACCCCATTCTGTTAGTGATGAGAGCAGCCATGAAAATAGCAACAGAACAATGATGATCGCTGCCATGCCCCACCACCCGTGCGCCGTGAAGTACTGAAGGCTTTCTTGACCTGTGGCAATTCCTGCGCCAATCAGGAAAGAACACTGTGCGCCAGTGAAGAGCAGAATGCTCTTGATTCTGCCAGTGGGCGATGAAGCAGCGGCATCGACTTTCGCTGTTTCAGTTAGGACCGGAGAGGCTAGGGGCATGTATAAATCCTTTGCTTTGATTCCGTTGCTTCGACCAGTCGATGGGACAGAGGTATGAACCCAAATACGTCTTTGTGACTTGAAGCAAATCAGTACAAACAATGGTTGTAGATCACTGAATAAAAGTCATTGGCAAAGTGTTGAAGCTATTTTTGACAAATGTCGCAATGCGAATGAGGGGTATGGGCCTTAGAGGGCTAAAGAAGACGGCTCGGCCACAGGGGAGCGGAAGCGTCCGAATCTTTGGTTTTGCTGTGAACGAAGGTCACGATCGGGGGTGAATGAACGTGAATTACATGGTTGTGACTTATTTCAAAGAGTGTGTAGTGACCAGCGAATTTGAGAAATTTCTTGGGGATTTAGCAGGTGACATTTCGGGGGAGAGGTCACGGGAGTGTAACGCTCAGGAAATTTAGGCGACGTGGGGAGTTTTCTCGTGACATGATGGGAGAGCTTGCGTGGTGTGATGCCGCGCTAGAAAACAAATGTGTGAGACGTGGAAATGAGGCAATAAGCTTATGCGCTGTATGCCGCACCTAAAAAGGGTCTTAGTGGGCTCGGCCTTTGCGGGTGCATTTTTTATTGGAGCCCCAGCTGCAGGAGCGGCTAATGCCGACGCTGCTGAACTACCTAACCCAGTCGTTGATTCGGCCGGATTTGTCGACCATGTGCGCGGTGAACTGTCATCTTTTGGCATTGAGACACCTGAGGTGGATTCCCAGGTGACTGATTCTGTTGATGACGCGCTCAATCAGGTTGTTCCGGAGGAACTACCGGCGGTGCCAGAGGTGCCACAGGTTGAAACCCCTGCGGTCCCAGAGCCAGCGGTGCCGGATGTAGAAACTGCAGTCGAGGATTTCGCGACCGAGGTCTACAACCAGGCAGAACCATTGACTAACCCGGATCCGATTGGTCTGCAGGAAGCGACCCAGCCGGAATTTAAACCAGTGTTGGTGGATCCGAACTACGTGTGGCGCAATGACATGTTCTCCAAGGTTGCGGCAGGCAAGCCTTTTGAAGAATTCGTGCTGCACCGCGCACCAGGTTCCTACTTCGATGCACCGCAGGTGCCAGAAGAATCCAACCAGGCAATGACCAATGGCAAGTCCTTGTATGGTCCGGGCACACCGATCTACATCAATGATCAGACCATGTGCACATTGACCATGGCAGGTACTGATGCCGAACAGCGCAAGGTCGGCGTGACCGCCGGTCACTGCGCCAACGTTGGTGATTCTGTGGCTTCCGCTGACTCCTGGCAGGTCGGACCAACTGGCACCGTGGTATCCAAGAATGAAGACTTGGATTACGCGGTCATTGAGTTGGGCTCCGATGCCGAGGTCACCAACTCCTACAACGGCGTTACTGCGCACGGAGTGGGCGGCGATGTAAAGCCAGGTGATGTTGTCTGCAAGCGCGGTGTCGCAACCGGTACCACTTGCGGCATGACGTTTATGAGTGGAAACAACATCCAGCTCAACCAGGTCTGCGCTACTGTCGGTGACTCAGGCGCCCCAGTCTTCCGTAATGGCAAGATTGTTGGTTCTATCTCCGGCGGCTACCAGCCAGGTAATGTCGGTGTTTCTTGCGTGACCCCACTGCAGGGCGCGCTGCACGTTCCAACCGTGGCATCAGATGCTGATGCTATTGTCGCGGATATGAATCGCCGCGGCGGAGTAGGTGCTGGTTTCCAGCTCGCCTAGACCACACAAAAATTACCCCGTAGGTCAGTTCAGTTTAGAACGGCTACGGGGTAATTTTTATTGATTTACTTATTGAGCTTGCCCAAAACCTTGTCATGGAGCAGACCATTGGTGGCTACGGCGGAACCACCGGCAGGACCAACGTTGCCGTCGGTATCGGTAAATGCTCCGCCGGCTTCCGTTACTAGAAGGGAAGGGGCAGCCAGATCCCACAAGGACACCTCAGGCTCGGTGGCTATGTCTACCGCGCCTTCAGCGACCAGGCAGTAATTCCAGAAATCGCCGTAGCCACGCAAGCGCCATGTGGATTCAGTCAGGTTGAGGAAGTTATTGAGCAAGTTGCGCTCAGACCAGCCCTCCAATGAAGAAAACGCCAAAGATGCATCATGCAGACGTGATACTTCAGATACCTTCAGCTGCTTGGGCTCACCGCACCAGACGCGGAATGCACCGGCGCCTTTGGAGGCGTACCAGCGGCGGCGCAGCGCTGGGGCGGAGACGACAGAAACTACAGGTTCGCCATCCTCCAGCAAAGATATCAGTGTGGCCCATACCGGCACGCCGCGAACGTAGTTTTTGGTGCCATCAATTGGATCGATAACCCACTGGCGGCCCTTGGTGACAGCGTCGCCGCCGAATTCTTCACCCAGCACTTCATCCTGTGGGCGGGCCTTCTGTAGTTCAGCGCGCAGCTTCTTCTCGCATGCCAGATCGGCATCAGAAACTGGGGTCATGTCCGGCTTGGACTTGACCGAAAGGTCGGAGGCCTCAAAGCGGTGCATGGTCACAACATCAGCGTGACCGGCAAGTTCTAGTGCTAATCCGAGGTCTTCTTTGTACTTACCCACGAAGCATGTTCTCCATTTCAGAAACTACCTGCTGATTTCCAGCAAGACACCATTCAACTCCACCGGCTTCAACTTTGGAAGTCGCACCCCCGGCAGCGTGTACTAATGCCTGGCCAGGCAGCCAATCCCAGTCTGGAACCGAGTGCTGAATCCATGCCCCCATGGAGCCATCAGCAACGGTAGAAAGATCTACCGAACCCGCACCAAGCATGCGTACCGATGCAAAGTTTTGCGCCACCGACTGCCACGCACCGCGCACGGCGTCATCGGTTAAGAATTTTGGATGCAGGTAGGTGGCTAGGCACAGCTGGGATGCGGGGGCATCGGCAAGCTTTGCTACTTCCTTGCCATCGCGGGAAGTGGCGAAATCACGGCCACCAAACCAGGTATAACCCATCGCAGGACGGTGAACGGCGCCCAGGACGGTGCCTGATTCATCGGCAAGCGCTAGTGCTGAGCACCAATAATCAGAGCCATTGGTGAAGTTATACGTGCCATCGACTGGATCAATGACCCAGGTACGGCCGGACGTGGACTTACGCTGCGCGCCTTCCTCACCGATGATGCCGTCATCCGCGCGGATAGCCTCTAGTACGCCGGCGACGAAATTCTCGGCGGCACGGTCTGCTTCAGTGACCACATCGGACACGCTGGTCTTTTGCTCCGTGGTCAGACCTTGCTCGCGCATGCGCCAGGCCAAGCGGCCGGCGTTATACACCAAGGCCTGCGCCAAATGGGCGTCTGTGTCATCAACGTGGGCGACAATAAAAGTCTTGGTGATGGCTGCGAGCATCTCTTCCATCGTGGGCTGCGCTGGTTCAGTCATGGCAACCATTGTTGTCGCTTTTTCAGGTGATTGCGAATCGAAATTGACCTGCGCGGTAGACTCTCAACCTATGCGACCAGATATTTCTGCAGCGATTGATGATCTTTCTGCGACCCTGACCACGATTGAAAAGGTCATGGATCCACGCGCTTTGGATGAAAGGGCACGTGAGCTCGAAGCGCAGGCCGGCGATCCTTCGTTGTGGGATAACCCGGACCACGCGCAACAAGTTACCTCGGAGCTCTCTGCTACCCAGGCGAAGCTGCGCAAGCTGACCACGCTGCGCGGCCGCCTGGATGATTTGCCGGTGATGTATGAATTGGCCGAAGAAGAAGGCGATGACTCTTTAGTTGATGATGAACTGGCATCTCTGCGTGAGGCCATCGAAGCATTGGAAGTTACCACCATGCTTTCTGGCGAATATGACCAGCGTGAAGCAGTCATCAACATCCGTTCCGGTGCTGGTGGCGTGGATGCGGCTGACTGGGCAGAAATGCTCATGCGCATGTACACTCGCTGGGCTGAGAAGAATGGTCACAAGGTGGATGTCTATGACGTCTCTTATGCTGAAGAAGCCGGCATCAAGTCCGCCACCTTCGTGGTGCACGGCGATTATATGTACGGCACCTTATCGGTGGAGCAAGGGGCGCACCGACTAGTGCGATTGTCACCTTTTGATAATCAGAACCGCCGCCAGACCTCCTTTGCTGAGGTCGAGGTCCTGCCCGTGGTGGAGCAAACCGACTCCATTGATGTGCCGGATTCTGAAGTCCGCGTGGATGTGTACCGTTCCTCCGGCCCTGGTGGCCAGTCCGTGAACACCACGGACTCGGCGGTGCGATTGACACATATCCCCACGGGAATCGTGGTGACCTGTCAGAATGAGAAGTCGCAGATTCAGAACAAGGCCTCTGCCATGCGGGTGCTGCAAGCCAAGCTTTTGGAGCGCAAGCGCCAAGAAGAGCGCGCTGAGATGGACGCCCTCGGTGCCGGAGGCAATGCTTCTTGGGGTAACCAGATGCGCTCTTATGTCCTGCACCCGTACCAGATGGTCAAAGACCTGCGTACCAACCATGAGGTGGGTGACCCATCCAAGGTGCTGGATGGTGAGATTGATGATTTCCTCGAAGCCGGCATCCGCTGGCGTATGGCCGAGCAGAACTCGGAGGCCTAAGTCCTCATATTCTGCGGTGCAGAGGTGTCTGCACCGCCTGTTAGTTCGGTGATTTCTTCCTGTTAATTCTGAAACGGAAGTTTCCGAAAGTTGTTCATGTTGCTAGTGTGATCTACGTGATCACCTTTGAGAATGTAACCAAGGTTTATGCAACATCCACAAGGCCGGCACTCAATGATGTTTCCTTTAACATTGATGCCGGTGAATTCGTGTTTCTCATCGGGCCTTCAGGCTCTGGTAAATCTACGTTCTTGCAGCTGATGGTGCGCGATACCAACGTGACGTCTGGCGATATCCACTTTGACCAATTCCACGTTAACCAGCTCAAAGGTAAGGAAATCAATAAACTGCGCCAATCCATTGGCTACGTTTTTCAGGATTTCCGCCTGCTGCCGAAACTCGATGTGTATTCGAACGTGGCTTTTGCGCTGGAAGTGATTGGCAAGAAGAAGAGCCGAATCGAAAAGCAAGTGCCTGAGGTGCTGGAAATGGTGGGTCTGGGCTCGAAGGCACATCGCATGCCAGCTGAGCTTTCCGGTGGTGAGCAGCAGCGCGTGGCCATCGCGCGTGCTTTTGTGAACCGTCCGAAGCTTCTGCTTGCCGATGAGCCCACCGGCAACCTCGATCCCGGCACTGCTGAAGAGATTATGACCTTGCTGAATAAGATCAATAGGCACGGCACAACCGTGGTGATGTCGACGCATAACTCACGTGCGGTTAATGAGGCACGTCAGCGCGTTATCGAGCTCAGCAACGGCAACCTAGTGCGCGATGAGTTTAATGCCGAGTACGGAGAGGCGAACTAAGATGCAGCTCAAACTTGTTTTTCGTGAGGCATTCAAAGGTCTGGCACGTAACCTCACCATGACTATCGCTCTGATCATCACTACTGCCATTTCTGTGGCTCTGGTGGTTGCGGGTGTGTTGGTGACCAACATGGCTCGCGATACCCAAGATATCTATCTTGAGCGCGTGGAAGTCATGATCCAGCTGGATGAGGAAATTTCGAACTCGGATCCGGACTGTACTTCTGAGGCTTGTTTGGAAGTAAAAGAGACTTTGGAAGCTGATTCCGGCGTGGGATCGGTTAATTACCGCTCCCGCGAGGACTCTTATGAACGCTTCGTAGAAGTATTCCAGGAAACCGACCCGGTACTGGTGGAAGAGACCTCCCCGGATGCACTGCCGGCGGCATTGCATGTGCGCCTGGTGAACCCAACTGATACCGCTCCGATTGATGCTGTGCGCGATATGCCGCAGGTGGACACCGTCGTGGACCAGGTTGAGGAAGTGCGTTCTGCAACAGACAACCTGAACTCCATTAGAAATGCGACCTTCTTGCTCGCATTCGTGCAAGCCATTGCTGCCATCTTCCTGATTGCGAACATGGTGCAGATCGCTGCCTTTAACCGCTCGACGGAAATCGGCATCATGCGCATGGTGGGTGCTTCGCGCTGGATTACCCAGGCGCCTTTCGTGCTGGAAGCCGTTGTGGCTTCCTTCATCGGCGTGCTGCTGGCCGGCGCGGGTGTTTTCGCCGCGAAGTCCACCATCGTAGACTCCGCACTGGAATCGCTCTATCAATCCCAGCTGCTCGCACCGATCAGTACTGGCGATATTTGGGTCGCGTGGCCATTGGTGGGTCTCACTGCGATGCTCGGCGCCGGTGCTACAGCTTCTGTCACGTTGCGCGCCTACGTACGTAAATAGCTAGCGCGCATACCAACCTAAGTTAGGCCTGCGCGCTTTCTTGAACCGCAGGCCTTTGAGCAGGTAGAGTTATCTGCTATGGCTAAAAAGGGCAAGAAGAAAAAGAACGCGGTGGGCGCTGACGGTACACAAACGTTGGCCACCAACCGTCGTGCCCGCCATGACTATAAGATTCTCGAGGAATTCGAGTGTGGCATTGTCTTGCTGGGCACGGAAATTAAGTCATTACGTGAAGGCAAGATCTCTTTAACTGATGCTTTCGCAACCGTTGATAACGGTGAGATTTTCCTGCGCAATCTGCACATTCCGGAATACTCCATGGGCTCATGGACTAATCATTCGCCCAAACGCACCCGGAAGTTATTGCTGCACCGTCGTGAAATCGACAAAATCATGGGCCAAGTCCGTGATGGCAATAAGACGCTGATTCCGCTCAAGGTTTATCTCCGCAACGGCTACGCCAAGCTGGAATTAGGTCTTGCCCAAGGTAAGCAGGATTACGATAAGCGCGAGGACATTAAGCGCCGCGACCAAGACCGCGACATTACGCGCGAGCTTGGCCGCCGCATCAAAGGAATCAACGCCTAAATCTCTCACGCGCTTACATACCCCGCCCAGTTGCAGTTTGCAGCTGGGCGGCACGCTTGTGGGAATGAAACGTGGTGATGTAGTGTTGTGAGAACTGTAGGAAGATGCACATCCCGCCTACATCAATGGGGTTGATTTGGTTTCGACTTCGCTCATTGAGCCAGGGGAAGCGTGCCGGTGCAGGCTAGAGACCACCGTTAAGCGTCGTAGCAACCAATAAGCGCAGAGAAGAACTCTCAGCGTGACTACGCCCTCGCTGCCTAATTACAGCGACGCGTGTCTGTCAGCCTAGGTTATGTTCCTGACCTAGAACCTGGCATCGACTAGGGAACTTGCCGTCTGGTTGGGTCGACAGGACCAGATGGGACTTCTACTGGCGACTGGGCTCATCATCCGGAGCGTGTTCGTCCGAGCCGGAGAGCCGAGCAGAGATCCCGCGCGAACTGCGCACGGAGAAGCCCTGGCAAGATGACGGAGGACCCGGGTTCAAGTCCCGGCAACTCCACAACAAAGCCCCAGCTCAACATCGTTTGAGCTGGGGCTTTCTCTAGTTTTGTTCACTTGAACTGCGGGCTAAGTAAAGAAAAGAGTGTCTCGTGGCATGTCTAGCGAAAATACTGGCATCTGCCTTATAACTGTGAGTATTGCCCGGTAGTTGACGTTTACGCTGGAAAGATAGAGTTCACGAAAAACTTGTCTCTAGTCGCGCTCACCTTTAGTGGTAGGGCGGTTTTTGTGATTTACGTAGGTTAATGTTGACTAAATGCCGAACGGTGGGGCGTACTTGACGATTCCAGTTGGTAGCGGCTGGCTAGGGTCGAGGCTTAGTGCCATGAGTGCATCGTCAGGAACATCAATACTCAAACGAATGCCGTGCATTGAAGCGCGCTCGAAACCAAATCTTGGGTAATAGTCGGGGTGTCCCAAGACGACGACGAACGTCTCCTCTTTCTCCTTCGCGGCTTTCAGCGCAAAGTTGATAGCTGCGGTCCCCGCCCCTTTATTTTGGTACTCGGGAAGTACCGCGCATGGTGCGAGACATAAGGCTGGTACGTTGCCAATGTGGCAGCGGGTTAATAGGGCGTGGCCGACAATAGTTCCCGATTCGGTGGTGGAAACGATGGACAAGCCATCGAGCCATGCGGGATCGGTGCGTAGTGCGTCGACTAGGTTTGCTTCATCGTCGCCAGGGAACGCAGCACGATTGATGTCTCGAATCGTGGGAGCATCTTCTGGTCGCTCAGCGCGTGTGATCCAGGAAGTTCGAAGCGTCATGCGGCTGATGCTACAGGCGTTGCTTTGCTCGCAGCTAATTAATGACCTTGCCGGGTAGTGTCTGCCTGCATACATGGCTCAATCCCCACCGAGGGTTCAGAGCTCGGGATTGAGCCAGTGCCGCTGGGGCAGCGGCATAACAATCCTGTGGCATGCTTAGATGCCCGGCAATCGGCGGAGTGCACACAGTGTTGGGCACAAGTGCTCCGGGATGAATTTTGCTTGTGAGTTGTCGGCTTGGCTCTTCCGAGGAGATTTGTAGTACCTGTCCTTAGCCAGTCTCTCGAATGCTCTCGAATTTTCAGAAAAACCTGGTCAACCGATTATTTCGTCTTACCTAGCCAGCTCCGCTTTTGGCATTAACCCTGGTTGTTATTGACCGGGGTTGTATATCCGCGCTGGTCCTCAACGTCTATTTTCCCACTGCTCCTAGACCTGAAGCTTGCGCTTGTATTCGTGGGACCTCCACAGGGGGCTACGCGGGGTAGGGGTTGGGCGTATTATCGCGAGCATCGTTCCATTCCAATGGAGAAGGAAAGGATTGTGCTCATGATTAAGACGGTCAAGGTTCATGACTTTGTCTCTGGCAAGGACACCGCTCCGGGCAAGAAAGTCCTGGTGGATAGGTTGTGGCCGCGCGGGGTGAAAAAGGAAGACCTGCCGGGGCATTGGCTGAAAGATGTGGCGCCGTCACCGGAGTTGCGGAAGTGGTTTGACCATGATGAGAAGAAATTCTCTGAATTCGCCGAGCGTTATCAATCCGAGCTGGCGGAATCGGAAGCGGCGGGGAATGAAGATGTGGCGGAGCTTGTGCAGATGGTTGATGACGGCGATGTGTCATTGATGTTTGCGGCGAAAGACCGCGAGATTAACCATGCGGTTGTGCTCAAAGAATGGCTGGAAGCGCGGTAGCTAGCCCTGTTTATTGCTGCTGCTGAATGCTGCTGTGTGGGGAGCGGTAGGCATCGCAGGCTCCTATTGTGGTCGGGGTGGGGATGAAAATGCGGGTCGAGGGGTGAATAAATAGGGGGAGAGGGCTTTTGCAAAGAAATCTTTGCTGGTTTCGCTAAAACCCACTGTTGCGGCCTATTTTCCTGGGTGAATTAGGGGAGCTTAAGGGGGTGGGGATTCATAACAATTTCATAGCGTGACTCACCAAGCGGTTGCAGTGTGTTCTAAACCTCATTAGCTTGGCTGCATACGTTGTCACTAAAAGGAGATGACGCAAACTGGCTTGAAGGAGAACGCCATGGCCGATGGTAAAAGGCATGAGCTCCATGACGATCTGCAGGATTCAGGAACCACCAGGGGAGTCGGGGAGGGGTCGTCTGCTGAGAACACGTCAGCAGTAGCGACAGAAGAATATGACAACACATCCACCGGAAACAAGTGGGTGGATAAATTCCTCAACGGCATTGAGTATGTGGGCAATAAATTGCCCGAGCCGTTTACTATCTTCCTGTTCCTCTTCCTGTTAACGGGTGTGCTGTCCACCATTTTTGCGTGGATGGATATCACCTTCCAGGTGCCAGGTAGTGATGAAACCCAAAGAGTTCACGGCCTATTCACCGGCGAAGGTTTGGCGTGGTTTACCACCACCATGGGTGAAAACTACATCGGATTCCCGCCGCTGGTGACGGTTCTACCGATACTTTTGGGCGTTGGCATCGCGGAGCGCTCCGGCATGCTGTCTGCGTTGATTCGAAAGCTTTTTGGCTCTGCACGCAAGGGTATCCTGCCATACGCAGTCGGTGTTATCGGCGTGACCGGTTCCATCCTTGCGGATGCGGCATTCGTGGTCATCCCGCCATTGGCTGCGATGGTCTTTAAGGCCGCAGGACGTCATCCGGTTGCAGGTTTGCTGGGTGGTTTCGCGGCTGTTGGTGCAGGTTATTCGACCGCACTATTCCCAACCTCCTTGGATGCACTATTTGCGGGTATCACCACTGCGGTGATGCAGACCCTGCCGGACTTCGAATTCCAGGCAGTCAACGCGGTTTCCAATTACTTCTTTAATATTGCATCCTCCATAGTGTTGGGTCTTTTGGCCGGCTACATCATCGATAAGGTCTTGGAACCACGTATGTGGAAGCAAGACGTGCCAACTGAAGAAGATATCGACCCGGAAGAAGCCAAGGAGCGCGGTGACCGTGATGCCAAGGGCAATGAGCTCTCCGCAGAGCTGTCCGCTGATGAGGCACGCGGCTTGAAGTGGTCGCTGATCGTAACCGCCATCTTGACCGTGGTGATTGTGGTCGCTGTGATGGTTCCGAACTCACCTTGGCGCAATGAAGAAGGCGGATTCCTTCCAGATTCGCCATTGCTTGGCTCCATCGTCTTCATCATGTTTGCCTACTTCATCGTGATGGGATTGGTCTACGGCTACATAGTGAAGACCGTGACCGGCATGAAAGACGTCGTTAAAATGATGGGCCAGTCATTGAACTCCATGATGGGCTTCTTGGTTCTGGCGTTCATCTTGGGACAATTCGTGGCCCTCTTCTCCTGGACCGGCATTGGTACTTACACCGCGGTCCAAGGCGCAGCTTTTTTGGAGAGCATCGGCCTCACTGGCTTCGCCGCAATCCTTGCATTCTGTGTTCTGGCATCACTACTCAACCTGCTAATTATTTCTGGTTCTTCCATGTGGACTTTGATGGCAGCAGTATTCGTGCCAATGTTCGCATTGCTTGGTTATGAGCCAGCATTCATCCAGGCAGCATTCCGCGTGGGTGACTCTGCAACACAGATTATTACGCCACTGAACCCCTACTTGATTGTGATGCTGGGGCTCTTGCAGCGTTATGAACCACGCGCGGGTATCGGCACTTTGATGTCGCGTCTGATTCCATTCGTGATTCCATTCTGGGTCGCATGGGCAGTGCTGCTTGGTATCTGGTTCTATGCAGATATCCCGCTCGGTCCAGGAAATGGCATTATGATCGAGGGCTAATATGTGCACCGATAATGTAGCCCCGCAAACGCCATCAACTGCCTTTTTAGATTCCACCTCAGCGCTCATTGAAGCGCGGGTGGCTGCCGCCCACCAGGCTCAGGGTGAGCAAGAAATCCAGCTCGATGCCTACCCGCAGCAAACTCACGTCTGGGCTGCAGTGGAAGCCGCAGTGGCGGAGATTGATCAAGACCTTGATTTCATCGTGCATGACCTTCATGCTCACCCAGAGTTGGCTTTTGAAGAAGTCCGCTCCCAACGGGTGCTGACGGAAGTCCTGGAAAAATACGGGCATGATGTTGAGTTGGGCCCCTATGGCGTCAGCACCTGTTTTGAATCCTCGGTGCAAACCCCTGGCTTTGATCCGGCGGTGCACCCAAGCATCGTGATTATGGCTGAGTATGACGCTCTGCCAGAGATCGGCCATGCCTGCGGGCATAACGTGATTGCCGCATCCGGAGTAGGGGCATACCTTGCTGCAGCAAAGGCTCTCACGTCACCGGCATCACAGGGGATTGAGGGGCGAGTCGTACTGCAAGGCACCCCGGCTGAGGAAGGCCATACCGGCAAGGAATACATGATTCGCGGTGGAAGCCTCAAGGGCATTGATGCGGCTGTCATGATTCACGGTTTCGGTTATGACATCGCCTCGCACGCGTGGGTGGGTAGGCGCTCAGCCACCGTCCGTTTCCACGGCATTGCCGCGCACGCTAGCTCTCAGCCATTTATGGGCAAAAATGCGTTGGATGCAGCATCTTTGGCATACCAGGGCCTAGGGCTTTTCCGTCAGCAAATGCCGCCGGGCGATAGGTTGCACGCGATTATCACCGAAGGCGGGCACCGCCCATCCATCATTCCGGCTGAAGCCACGGTGGAACTTTATGTCCGCTCACTGGGCGTAGATACGCTGATGGACATTTCCCAGCGTGTCAATGAGATTATCCAGGGCGCTGCGCTGATGGCTGGGGTGGGATATGAGATCCATTGGGACCCGCACCCGATGTCGCTGCCGGTGCGCAATAATGAGATCATGGCGGCACGGTGGGCAGCTACGCAGGCTCGGCGGGGGAGAGTGGCGTTACCAGCAGGAACGGTGCCTGACACGCTGGCGGCGTCGACTGATTTCGGCAATGTTTCTCAGCAGATCCCGGGAATCCACCCGATGGTGAAGGTTTCACCCTCAGATGTCGCCCTGCACACCGAGGACTTCGCGCGGTGGGCAAATTCGCCTGAAGCAGTGAGTGCGGCAACGGACTCTGCGGTGGGATTGGCACAGGTGACGCTAGATTTGCTTGCCGATGCCACCCTGTTGGCCGCCGCCAAGGAAGAGTTCAACCTAGCGGGTGGGTTTGTGAGCGTGGAAAACCTTATGCAGCAGTAGCATTTAAATAATGAGTGTTGTGTCACATATCTGAAAAGTGTTGTCCGGGTCATTGTTCGGCGTATCGACTTTGTCACCTGCATTTATTCACCTGTCGTCCGGGCTTGTCCTGGTGGCAGGGTGCAACTTAAGGCGGGTGAAGGTACCCCCGTTGATTGTCCAAGGTCTTGTAACTAATCCTTACCTCAGTTAGGTTAGCCTTGTCAGAGCTTAGGGGGAGTTGGGTATTCCCTATGAACTTCCTTAGCAATTCTGGATTGAAATAATCACCGAGAAAGGTTCACCTACAACCATGAAGATCCGTCACGCCCTCGTGGCTTCCGTTGCCGCCGCATCCCTAGTGTTGGCATCCTGCTCCAACTCTGAAACTGATTCCACTGATGCTGCCGCAGAAAACACTGCTTCCGACTCTGCTGCATCTGAGGAGTCTACTGATGAAGCGGCTGCCGGCGAAGGTGAATTGGTTGTTGAAGACAACTTCGGTGAGAAGACTGTTTCTCTTCCAGTAGAAAACCCAGTGGTTACCGATAACCGCGCATTCGAGCTGCTCGCAGAGTGGGACGTCGAGCTGGCTGCAGCTCCAATCGGTCTGATTCCAGATTCCCTGTCTGAAACCTACAATGAAGACACCATTGAGTATGACTTGGGTAGCCACCGTGAGCCAGACCTGGAAGCTGTTGTTGCTGCACAGCCAGACCTGATCTGGAACGGTCAGCGTTTCTCCCAGCACGGTGAGGATCTGGAGGAGCTTGCTCCAGACGCAACCCTGGTTGACTTCACCCCACGTGATGGCGAGCCTTTGGATGCAGAGCTGATTCGCCTGACCGAGTCCCTCGGTGAGATCTTCGGCCACGAAGATGAGGCACAGGCTCACATTGATGAGTTCAACGAGGCTCTGGAGCGTGCGAAAGAAGCATACGATCCAGAAAAGACCGTCATGGCTGTTAACACCTCCGGTGGCGAGATCAACTACATTGCACCTTCTGTCGGTCGTACCTGGGGTCCACTATTTGATCTGATTGGCTTCACCCCATCCCTAGAGGTTGAAGACGGTTCCTCCAACCATGAGGGCGATGACATCTCCGTTGAGGCAATCGCAGAGTCCAACCCAGACTTCATCATGGTTCTCGACCGCGATGCAGCTGTTTCTTCCGATGAACCTGATTACTCTCCAGCTTCCGACCTGATTGCTGAGAACCCAGCGCTGCAGAACGTCACCGCGGTTCAGGAAGACAACCTAGTATTTGCTCCGACCGACACCTACACTAACGAGAACATCGTTACCTACACCGAGATTCTTAACCTCATCGCTGACGCTTTCGAGGCACAGAGCTAAGACAAATTGATATGCAACGGACGAGATTCGTTGTGAATCGCTAAGCGATGATAACCGGTTGACCTTGGTCGATACACTCACCAAGGCCTCAACCGGTTTTCGGTTTGAAAGAGTAAATCATTATGGAAAATCCCTCGAGCTCAGTTGCAGTGGGAAAATCTGAGCCTCGGCGTTCCCGCGGAAAGCTGTGGGACTGGAAGCTGTCATTAGCAACTCTCGGCGTTATCGTTCTGCTGTTTATCTCCCTTTCTGTGGGTGAGTACAGCATTTTGAGCAATGACTTTGGCTGGGAAATGTTCGGCATTACGCGCATTCCCCGCACTATCGCGCTCATTTTAGCTGGTGCAGCAATGGCGATTTGTGGCTTGGTCATGCAGCTTTTGACCCAGAACCGATTCGTTGAGCCAACCACCACGGGTACGACTGAGTGGGCAGGCCTGGGCCTATTGACCTGCTTGATTCTCTTCCCGCAGTCATCTGTGCTGGTGAAGATGATCGTGGCCGTGGTCTTCTCATTCATCGGCACAATGATCTTCTTTATGTTCTTGCGCCGCGTGACCTTGCGTTCTTCGATGGTCGTCCCGATCGTCGGCATTATGCTCGGCGCTGTTGTCAGCGCTGTGTCTTCATTCATTGCTCTGGCCAATGATGCACTGCAGCAGCTCGGCATCTGGTTCATGGGTTCTTTCACGTCCGTTTATTCCGGACAGTATGAAGTGCTGTGGGTCGTCCTGCTAGTTGTTATCGCAGTCTTTTTCTTCGCCGACAAGCTCACCGCAGCTGGTCTGGGTGAGGACATCGCCACGAACATTGGTTTGAACTACAACCAGGTTCTGTTGTTGGGTACCGCCCTGGTGTCCATCGCAACTGGTGTCGTCACCGTGGTCGTTGGCTCATTGCCATTCCTTGGCCTCATAGTTCCGAATATTGTCAGCATGATCCGCGGCGATGATCTGCGCTCGAACCTGCCATGGGTCCTGCTTCTGGGCATCGCTATTGTCACAGTCTGTGATCTCATTGGACGTACCATCATTTCGCCCTTTGAAATGCCAGTATCTGTCATTCTGGGCATCATCGGCGCAGTCGTGTTCGTTGGACTGATTGTGAGGTCGACTCGTGGTAAATAAGACTCAAACCGAAGGCCACACAAAGGGCAAGAAGAAAGCGCGCCACGTTGGTGCATTCCAA
Source organism: Corynebacterium sp. L4757 (assembly GCF_043673995.1). Classification (NCBI taxonomy): domain Bacteria; kingdom Bacillati; phylum Actinomycetota; class Actinomycetes; order Mycobacteriales; family Corynebacteriaceae; genus Corynebacterium; species Corynebacterium sp. L4757. The sequence goes on from NZ_JBIMEN010000021.1 coordinate 24,043, forward strand.
TCAGCGAAGGCCGCGCGCAAGTTCTGGATCATGATCGCGGTCATGGGTTCGCTGTCGGTCCTTTTCACATTTGGACTTCTCGCGTATGACAATCCGATGGAATTTGGCACAAAAGAATTTTGGCTGATTGCCAATCGCCGCATGGACGGCGTTATCGCGATGGCAGTGGTGGCCGTCTGCCAGGCAGTAGCGACGGTCGCTTTCCATACGGTGACCAATAACCGCATCCTGACCCCATCGATCATGGGCTTTGAATCGCTCTACCGCGTGATTCACACCTCGACTATCTTCTTCTTCGGCGCAGTTGGCCTCAATAACGCCCGCACGGTGGAGATGTTCGTTGTCCAGCTTGTGCTCATGGTCCTGCTTTCCTTGTTGCTGTACTCATGGCTGTTGACGGGACGTACGCAGAATATGCACGCGATGCTGCTGGTCGGCATCATCATCGGTGGCGGCTTGGGTTCCATCTCAACGTTCATGCAGCGCATGTTGACAACAAGTGAGTTCGACATCTTGACCGCTCGACTCTTTGGCTCGGTCACCAATGCTGATACTGAATACTTCCCAATTGCGATTCCGCTGGTGATTGTCGCAACCACATTGCTGTACATGAATTCACGTCGACTCAACGTTTTGTCACTGGGCCGTGATGCGTCCATCAGTTTGGGCGTGAATCACAAGCTGAACGCAATTTATACCTTGGTGTTGGTATCTATCTTGATGGCAACGACCACCGCGCTGGTTGGTCCGATGACCTTCCTGGGATTCTTAGTGGCAACGCTGGCTTACCAGTTTGCAGATACCTATGACCACCGTTTCCTGTTCCCAATGGCTGCTTTGACCGGCTTCACCGTACTAACCGGTGCGTACTTCATCATGCGTCACGTGTTTTATGCGCAGGGCGTGGTGACTATCATTATTGAACTAGTAGGCGGTTCTGTCTTCCTCTACGTCATCCTAAGAAAGGGTCGACTGTGATTACTCTGACTGACGTCAAAAAGGCGTATTCCACGGAAACCGAAATCGGACCAGTCAACCTGGAAATCCCATCTGGTGGCATCACTGCGCTGGTGGGGCCTAATGGCGCGGGTAAGTCCACGCTGTTGACCATGATTGGTCGCCTCCTCGGTATGGATGCAGGCAGTATCAAAGTTGCTGAGTACGATATCTCAACTTCTAAGTCCAAAGACCTGGCGAAGATCGTCTCTGTCCTGCGCCAGGAAAACCACTTCATCACTAAGTTGACCGTGCGTCAGCTGGTCGGTTTTGGTCGTTTCCCTTATTCCAATGGCCGACTCACCGAGGAAGACGAAGAGATCATCACCAAGTACATTGACTTCCTGCACCTCGGTGCGCTGGAAGACCGCTACTTGGATCAACTCTCCGGTGGCCAGCGCCAACGCGCATATGTTGCCATGGTTCTGTGCCAGGAGACTGACTATGTATTGCTCGATGAGCCTCTGAATAACTTGGACATCTCCCACTCTGTGGACATGATGCGTCACCTCAAAGATGCCGCTGAGCAGCTGGGCCGAACCATAATCGTGGTTTTGCACGATATTAACTACGCGGCCCGCTATGCAGAGTACATCTGCGCGGTTAAAGATGGACAGATCGTCGCTTTTGGATCTCCCGAAGAAATCATGCGTGAGGAAGTTCTTTCTCCAATCTTCAATACCCAGATTCAAGTCATCGAAGGACCTAATGGTCTTCTTGCTTGCTACCACTAAATAGAAGATTCCTTGACGAGCCATCTGCGGCAGCTTTAGCCGCAGATGGCTCGTTGTCTTTTCTCTACCGATAGGGAAAGGAGACACCTGCACTGTTGGCAACTGCTTCAGCAATGCACCGTCATAAACATTCACGATCCGAAATTCGTCCCCAAACGGTGGAATGTGATCGCCAGCGCGATGACCTCGCAAAAGACTAATCATGAAAACTATTGATGACCTGGCGATTTGTCTTGTGTCAAGAACTCAACTAACTTAATGGATGTCGCCGAGAGGTTGCCACAAGGTAAACGCGAAGCGAAACAATAAAGAATTTAAGAGCAAGGATTTGACAAGGTCGAATCCCAAGCGTAAATTCAAACAAGCCGCTCAAGAGCGGGGCAAGAGATAAAATTGCTCCAATCTAGTGTGCGATTGTTGTCTGAGAACTCAATAGTGTGCCAATGTACTTTTTTATTTTTGTCTGTGTTGTATGGATGAGGATGATGTTGGACTGGATGGCCTTTCGGGGTTGTTTGGTTGTTGGTGTGTGCCGGATGTCGGGGGTTGTTAGATACTCGGCATTGAAAATATTGTAATTATTTTTAACGGTGCATATTGTTTATCAACATTGTTTAAGTTCTGTATTTAATACGGATTTATTTTTTTAAACGTGAAACTGGCTTTAGCCTGTTTCACGTGTTGATTTCTTTATGTAGTAATTTTTGGTCAGCTTC